>NZ_JBFUEB010000001.1:0-165514 GCF_056404395.1 Rhizobacter sp. P2_D12
GGCATGCGGGGCCGGCGCCGGCGGCGCCAGCAGCGACCAGCCCGGGCGCAGCGCGGCCTGCGCGACCGGCACGTCCTTCACCAGCACCTGGTAGTGCCCGTCGGGCAACGCCGCGGACGCGCTGAACTGCAGGCGCGGGAACACCGGGCCCAGCTCGCCTTCGACGGTGGCCTTCATCAGCGCCATGCGGCGGTCGAGCAGGTGGCGGTCGAGCACGCCGCGCAGCGCCGGCGACAGCCGCACCGCGAGCGGCGCGGCGATCGCCTCGGGCAGCGCGAGCTCGCCCTCGGCCGCGCCGTCGCGGTAGGACAGCCAGGCCGGCGTGCGCCGGCGCGACTGGCCCCAGCGCGACCACAGGCCCAGCCCGATGATCGTGCCCGACAGCAGCGCGAACACCCATTTCGGGAAGCCCGGCACCAGCATGAAGCTCGCGATCGCGATGCCGGCGATCATCAGCGCGCGCGGGTAGGCGAGCAGCTGCTCGCCGATCTGCCGCGCAAGCTGCTTGTCGCGCGACTCGGGGCCGCTGCCGACGCGGGTGATCACGACGCCGGCGGCGATCGACACCAGCAGCGACGGGATCTGCGACACCATGCCGTCGCCCACCGTCAGGATCGCGTAGCGCTGCAGCGCCTCGCCGACGCTCATGTCGTGCATCAGCGAGCCGATCGCGATGCCGGCCAGGATGTTGACCAGCGCGATGATGATGCCGGCGATCGCATCGCCCTTGACGAACTTCATCGCGCCGTCCATCGCACCGTGCAGGCTGCATTCCTGCTCCAGCTGCGCGCGCTTGAGCTGCGCCTGCGCCGGCGACAGCACGCCGGCACGCACGTCGGCATCGATGCTCATCTGCTTGCCTGGCATCGCGTCGAGCGCGAAGCGCGCGGCGACCTCGGCGACGCGCTCGGAGCCCTTGGCGATCACGATGAACTGGACGATCGCGATGATCAGGAACACCACGCCGCCCACCACCACGTTGTTGCCGACGATCAGGTGGCCGAAGGTGTCGATGATGTGGCCGGCGTTGGCGTGCAGCAGGATCAGCTTGGTGGACGCGATGTTCAGCGCCAGGCGGAACAGCGTCGTGAACAGCAGCAGCGACGGGAAGGTCGACAGCGACAGCGCCGACGGCACGTACATCGCGACGATCAGCAGCACCAGGCTGATCGCGAGGTTGGCGGCGATCAGCAGGTCGAGCAGCGGCGTCGGCAGCGGCAGCACGAACAGCGCGACGATGGCCACCAGCAGCGCGGCCAGCACCAGGTCGTCCTGGCGCCCGGTGCGCACCTGCGCCAGCCGGCGCCACGACGAGGCGGGAAGGCGTGAAGCGAGCGGCAGGGGCGGTCGGGCGGACATGGTAGGTCGTGAACTTGTTGGCACTTGGCGAGGGGTGCGGCGACTCTAGGTTTGGGAGGCGGTCGCGGGCAACTACGAGTTCTCGGACTTGCTGGCGACGCGCGCTGTTGGCTAGGCTGCGACGCGACTTCATTCCAAAACGTCATGCCCACTGCCCAGCGCCGCGACATCGTCGAGCTCGACCAGGCCCCCGCATTGCCGCGGCTGGACGCGTCGTTCGTGCACGCGATGAACCGCCTGCTGGACCGGCGGCGCGAGCCGCTGGCGATGACGCTGGGCCGCGGCGCGATGCAGCTGCGCTGGGAGTCGCAGCCGGTCGCGGCGGCGCAGGACGCCTACCGCTTCCGGCTCGGCGCGCATGCCGGGTGGCTGGCGCTGGACGCGGCGGGCCAGTCGGCCCTGCTTGGCGAGCGCCATGCCGAGCGCCTGCCACGCGAGTTGCGCTACGTGCTGCTGGCCGAGGCGCTGCAGCCGGCGGTCGAGCTGCTGGAGCGGCGCTCGCGCATGCGCTTCGAATGGGCGCCCGACGACGAGGACGCGGCACGCCAGGCGCTGGTGCCCGGCGCGCAGGGCGCCGGGTTCCGGCTGCGCGACGTCGACAGCGGGCTCGAGTCGGGCGGGCACATCCAGTTCGACCAGCCGGGCGTGCTGGAGGCGCACGTGCCGGCGTCGGCGCCGGCCGGCAAGGCGCCGCCGGCACCGCAGCTCGACCGGCTGCGCTTCGCCTTGAACTTCTGCCTCGGCCGCACGCAGATCCAGCTGGGCGAGGTGCGCGGCATCCGCCCGGGCGACATCGTCAGCCTGGAGACTTGGGACCCGCGCGGCAGTGCGTTGCGCGTGGTCGCGCGCGTCGGCGGCGCGCGGGGCCGGCGCCTGCTGGCCCTGGCCGAAGGCCACCGAATCACCTTGCAGCCCATGAAAGGCAGCGCCATGAACCGAGACCCGATCACCAACGTCGACGAGGACGCCTTCGACGACAACGCCAGCCCGACGCTGGACCGCCTGGATGCGCTGGAGGTGACGCTGCGCTTCGAGGTGGGCGAGCTGAGCGTGTCGCTCGGCGAGCTGAAGGCGCTGCGGCCGGGCCATGTGTTCGAGCTGCCGCAGCCGCTGAACCGCAGCACGGTGCGCATCCTGGCCCACGGCAACGTGCTGGGCAAGGGGCACCTGGTGGCGGTCGGCGACCGGCTGGGCGTGCGCGTCGCCGAGTTCGCGGCGGCCGAGCTGTGAACGGCGGGCTGCCCGAACCGGTCACGCTGGTCGCGCTGATCGTCGCGTTCGGCGTGGCGCCGTTCGTCGCGATGATGGTGACCAGCTACACCAAGCTCGTGATCGTGTTCGGGCTGCTGCGCACCGCGCTCGGCCTGCAGCAGACGCCGCCGAACATGGTGCTGAACGGGCTGGCCATCATCCTGTCGGTGTACATCATGGCGCCGGTGGGCATGGACGTGGCCGACGCGCTGCGCACGCGGCAGTTCGGCGCCAAGGGCGAGGGGCTGTCGGACATCGTCGCGGTGATGGATGCGGCCAAGGCGCCGATGCGCGCCTTCCTGCAGAAGCACACGCAGGATCGCGAGCGACAGTTCTTCCTGAAGTCGGCCAACAACATCTGGCCGCAGGCGCGTGCCGACAAGCTGCAGCCGGACGATTTCATGGTGATCGTGCCCAGCTTCACGCTGAGCGAGCTGACGCGGGCGTTCCAGATCGGCTTCGTGATCTACCTGGTGTTCGTCGTGGTCGACCTGATCGTCGCGACGGTGCTGCTGGCGCTGGGCATGTCGATGGTGGCGCCGACGACGATCTCGCTGCCGTTCAAGCTGCTGCTGTTCGTGATGCTGGACGGCTGGACGCGGCTGATCCACGGGCTGGTGCTGTCGTACCGCTGAGGACGCCGCGATGGACGCCTTTCCGGTGCTGCAGACGGCGCGGCTGACGCTGCGCGAGATGGTGCGCGCCGACGCGCCGGCGCTGCTCGCGCTGCGCGGCGATGCGCAGGTGATGCGCTGGTGCGGCGACGACAGCGTGGTCGAGCTGGCACAGGCCGAACAGCTGATCGAGGTGTATGCGGCATGGCGGCGGATGCGCTTCCCGGCCACGCAGTGGGCGCTGGAGCGGCGCGAGGACGGCCGGCTGATCGGTGCCTGCGCGCTGTCGAACTGGCGGCCGGTGTGCGGCAGCTGTTCGGTCAGCTACGAGCTGGCGCGCGAGGCATGGGGCGCCGGCTACATGCACGAGGCATTGCACGCCGCGCTGGATTGGGGGTTCGCGCAGATGGTGCTGCACCGCGTGGAGGCACGCATCCATCCGGACAACGCGCGCTCGGCCGCGCTGGCACAGCGGCTGGGCTTCGTGCGCGAAGGCCTGCTGCGCGAGGCGGGGTTCTGGGGCGGGCGGCATCACGACATGGCGCAGTGGGGGCTGCTGCGGCGGGAACGGTAGGCCTTGATCTGCAAGATCGACTTCAGTAGGCTTTCCAACCTCGCCTCCGCCATCCCCCATGGCCCATCGACTCGACGTGTTCGACGACTTCCACCTGCACGGCGCTTCGGCGCCCGAGTGGAACCAGCGTTACCTGCAGACCCCGCTGGCGCGCAAGTAATCCGGAAGCCGCCCCAGGCGGTGGCCGACGCGTTGCAGCGCAGCGGTCGACTCGCTCACCAGCTCGCGCCGTCGCATGGCCCCGGGTCAAGCGCCGAAGGCCGCATCGCACACCGCGCGCGCATCGACCTCGCCTTCCGGCTGGACACGGTCCGCATGCGCGGCCTGGTGGGCCAGGCCCCAGCGGCGGATCTCCTCGGCCACCGGCAGCACGGAGCGGCCGTGCGGCGTGAGCGCGTAGTGAACGCAAGCCGGCACCGGCCCGCTGCGCTCCCGGCTCACCACGCCATCGGCCTGGAGCTCGCGCAGTTGTTGCGCCAGCACTTTCGCTGACACATCCGGCAGGCTGCGTCGCAACGCAGCGAAGTGCCGCGGTCCGTCTGCCAGCCGGTACACGACGAAGAGCTTCCAGCGCCCGCCGATGGCGGCGAGCGCGGCCGTGAGCGCGCAGCCCGGGATCGCATTGGCCCGTGCAGCGCGCGGACGGTTACCTCCGGGTGCCTTCTTGGCAGTGTCCATGGTGCTGGATAGAGTCGATTCCATCGTCCGGACGCATCGAGCCCTCGCGGCGTCCGGGGGTTCAGTGTAGTCACGTCGTCACTCCTTCGGCTGCCTCGCGCACTCACCACCATGCTGCTGCCCATCCGTTCGCCGTCCCTGCGCGGCCTTGCCGCATCGCTCGCCGTGGCCACGGCCTGCGCCATCGGCGCCCCACCCACGGCGGGAGCGGCCGATGCCTCAGCGGACGCCGCGCCGGCCCTTCCGGCCACGCCGGTCGGCTCGCCGCAGGACTTCGACTTCGAACACGGCCGCTGGCACACGGCATTGCGGCGTCGCCTGCACCCGCTGAGCGGATCCGAGGCCTGGGCCGACTACGCCGGCACGAGTGTCGTGCGCCCGGTGCTGGGTGGACGTGCCAACCTCGTCGAACTCGATGTCTCCGGCCCCGAGGGACGCATCGTCGGCTTGTCGCTGCGGCTCTTCGAGCCGACGCGCAAGCGCTGGACGCTCAACTTCTCCAACGCGGCATCCGGCACGCTCGCCGCGCCCATGACGGGCGGATTCGGGGGCAGCCGGCGCGGCGTGTTCTACGGCGAAGAGGAATTCGACGGCCGGCGCGTGCTGGTGCGCTTCGTCATCGAATCGACGGGCGCCGACAGCTGCCGCTTCGAGCAGGCGTTCTCGGCAAACGGCGGCAAGACGTGGGAGGTCAACTGGATCGCGGTGGACACACGCAAGGGCTGAGCGGGCGCACGGCGCCATCCGGGAGGGAATTGTGGATCGGATGGCCGGAATGCAGACTGCCATGTGTCGTCGGCAGAATGCCAGACATGAACCTGCCGCCTGCCCGCCACGAGAACCGCGAAGAGGAGCACCGCATCCGCTTCGATCGGTTCGAGGCCAACCTCGAGTCTGGAGAACTGCGGACCGACGGACGCGCGGTCGACATCGAACCTTTGCCGCGCAGGCTGCTGCTGCACCTGATCCGCCACCGGCACCGCGTGGTGTCCAGGCAGGAACTGGCCGAGGACGTGTTCGGCCGGCCCCAGGTCAGCAGCACCGCACTGGCCCGCGCGGTCCTGAAGATTCGGCAGGCGCTCGGAGGCGACGAAGCGGCGTCCATGGTGTGCACCGTCCCGCGCGTAGGCTACCGCTTCGTTGCCGAGGTCGACGCCGGCGCGCTGGAGCCGGGTCAGGCCCGCGCATGCACCTCGCTGGCATTCCTGCCCTTCGACAATCGGACGGCCGACACGGCCCTGGCGTGGGTGGAGTTCGGCTTGCCCGCGCTGGTGGGCGAGATCCTCGGGCGCGATCCGGGAATCGCCCTCGTCGCAATGCCTTCGGTCCTCGGCGCCGTCGATCGCGCCCGTGGGAACAGCGTGCTCGAACAGGTTGCGCGGGTGCAGCGGGTCACCGGCGCAGCGCGCGTGGTCCACGCGCGCGCGGCGCGAGGCGCGGGCGGTTTGCGGGTCGACTTCCGGGTCTTTTCGGGCCGCACGGTCGAGACCGGATCCATCGTCGAATCACAGTGCGCGAACCTGGCCGTCGAAACGGCCAAGGCGCTGGGCCGGGTCTTGAATTGCGCCGTCGACTACACGGCCGCTGCAGCTGCGCTGCCGCAGGATCCGTTGGCCGCGGAAGCGTACTTTCGCGCACGCCAGGCGGACGCCGCCGAGCGCACCGAAGCGGCCATCAACCTGTATCGTCTTGCGCACGACCTGGAGCCGGGCCACACCGCCATCACCCTCGCCTTGCTGAGAAAGCTGGCGCGGTTCGGGGTCGGCGATACGTCTGCCGAGCTGCGCGCGCGAGCAGCCGAATTGCTCGGCGCCGCCGAGTCGGCGGGCGATCGGGCGACGATGGTGCGCGTGCATCATGTCCTGGCGTTCTGGAGTCTTCGGCGCAACGCACCGGAAGAGTCGGAGCTCGCGCTGGGCCGGGTGATCGAACTGGCCGATGGGCGCGAAGGAACGGCCTTCTGGGCCGACGTCCACCACCTCCTGGCCCATGCGGCGCGCAACCGGACCCGGATCGAGGAGGCACGCGAGCAGGCGGCATGCAGCTGCCGCCTCTTCCGGGACGCCGGCGACCGCCCTGGGGTGCTGCGGGCGCTGATGCTGGAATCGGGGCTGGTGCGCGGGCAGGAAGCCGTGGACCTGGCCTTGGAGGCAGCACGGGGCGCGCGACAACTGGATTTGCCCTTCACGCTCGCTGCCGCCTGCAACAGCGCCTGCATGGCCCTCATCGATGCCGGCCGCCTGGCGGACGCCGTCTCGTACGCAGCCGAGGGCTATGCAGCCGCGGTGTCGGCCGGCGAGAGGGGACTGGCCGAGCAGCTGGTGGAGGGCTCCGCGCTGGCTTGTCGATTGGCCGGCTGGCCGGCGGCCGCAGCGCGCGCATTGGCCGAGCTCGATGTGCTGGCAGGTCCGCCCGCCTATGAAGCGATCGTGTCGCTCGCGCGCGGCTTGTGCCATTCCAGCCGCGGAGACTGGTTGCAAGCCGCCCGCTTCCTCGGCCACGCACTCGAAACAGCGGGGACGGCCTACGTTCGCGCCTACATCCTGCCCTGGCACGCCGAGGCATTGATGTTCAGTGGGAGGCCGGACGAAGCACAGGCCGTCATCGACCACGCGGACCCATCCTTGAGGCCCAGCCACGACTTCCCCGTTCACTTGCTGCTGATGCGGGCGGCACTCGCCCACCGGCGCGGCGAGCCGGCAGCCGCGCTGGCCCTGCTCGGCGAGGCGCTGGCGCAGGGCCCGGCGCCGATGTGGCACGCATGGGCCTGCGTCGACGCCGCCTGGCTGCATGCGGAGGCCGGCCGGCATGCCGAAGCCGCGCGCCTGCTCGCGCAGGTCGAGCCACCGGTCGCGACGCTGCCCGTCGTCATCGCGGCCCACGCGCGCGCCACGCATGCGGCAGGCGACGTGCAGGGCGCCCTCGCCTTGCACCGGCAGTACCTCGCCGTCCGCAAGGAGCCGAGTTGGAATGACTGGTTCGGCAGCCTCGGTGCCGCCTACGTGCAGCAATCGCATGACGGGATCCGGCCGCTGCCGCGTGCGCCGTTCCTGCCCAGCCGTTCGTGCTGATTCGCAGCGAATCGCGCCGGCTCGTACACCAGCGGTTTCATCTCGGTCAGTGAGCCATCATGACTGCAGGTGTCGCCCCACCTAGCCTCGCGTTCCTCGGGTCATCGTGGCCCGAGAGGAACGAAAGGGCTCCGGATGAGGGTGCGATGCGATCTCGGTGACAGGAGGCAGTGGCTGCTGCTCGGGTTCGTCGCCATCGGCCTGGGCGCGCCGATGCACGGCGCCATGGGGCAGGAAGCCCAGATCCGCAAGGCGCTGGCATCGCGATTGCCGCAATCCGTCGTGGTGGACGAGGTGACGACCACACCGATCGAGGGACTCTACGAGGTGCGGTCCGGGACCTCGGTGTTCTATACCGATCGGCGAGGCGACCACGTGATCCGCGGCGAGATGCTGGACACCCGCAGCCAGGCGAACCTGACGGAAGCCCGCATCGCCAAGTTCTCCGTGCTCGACTTCTCCAAGCTGCCGCTGCAGGACGCCATCGCCTCCACGCGCGGCCCGGGCACGCGCAAGCTGGCGGTGTTCGCCGATCCGGACTGCCCTTACTGCAAGCAGCTGGAAGCCGTGCTCCGGGACAGGGACGATCTCACCGTCTACACCTTCCTGGTCCCCATCCTCGGGCCGGGCTCGCTCGACAAGGCCAAGGCCATCTGGTGCGCCAAGGACAGGGACGTGGCCTGGCGCAGCTGGATGCGCGAAGGCACGCTGCCGGGCGGACAGCCCGCTTGCGACGCGAGCGCACTGGACCGCAACCTCGCGCTGCGCAGCCAGCACGCGATCCGGGCCACGCCCACGCTCGTCTTCCAGGACGGCACGAGGAGCACCGGCGCGCTTGGCGCGGTCCAGCTGGAGCGACAGCTCGCGCAACACCAGGCCGTCACGCCGTAGCGGCGGGGCGCCGACAGTCACCCTGCAACCCATCCAATCACCCTGGAGATGTGGAGATCATGAATCAAGGAAGTTCGTTCACGAGCATGTCGAGGAGGGCGGCCTCTGCGGTGCGAATCGCCATGTTCGCTGCCGGCCTGTTGGCCACGTGGGCCGCCCATGCGGCCCATTGCACCGACGCGCCGGCCAGCGGCAAGAGCTACTACATCGTCAACCGGGAAAGCGGCCTGCAGCTGGACGTGATGAGCGGCTCGCAAGAGGCCGGGGCACCCGTCATCCAGTGGGCCGGCGGCACGCAGGCCAACCAGCAGTGGACCTTCACCGAGATGGCCCGCGGGATCTGGACGATCCGCGCAGTCCACAGCGGGCAGGCGCTGGACCTGTGGAGCTACTCCCCGGCCGAGCGCGCCCCGGTCAAGCAGTACACCTACTCGGGCAACGCCAACCAGCAATGGCTGGTGGCCAACGACGGGGGCGGGTACACCATCGTCTCCAACTCCTCCAAGAAGCTGCTGACGGTCGGCGACACGACATCGGCCACGACGCTGGAGCAGCAATCCGATCACGGCTCGGGCCTTCAGCGCTGGCTCTTCAACCCGGTGGACGGCAAGTGCGGCAGCAGCGCGACCGGCGCATCCGGACCATGGGGCAGCTTCATGGGCCACGACAAGATCCTCATCGGCGGCGACATCGACAAGGGGACGGCTGCGAAGGTGGCGTGGGACCTGCGTTACCAATACATTCACAGCAACCCCGCACCCTATGCGCAGTGCTACGACAAGTGCACGGCGGGCTGCGACGCAGGGGGCTGGTGGGGCTGCTGGGGATCGAATCAATGGGACAACTCCTCCGGCATCACCATCACCTGGAACAACAAGAATGCAGACAACCTCAACCCCGGCCACCCGGTGATCCACCAGTGGACGTGGTACTCGGGGCAGGACCTGGGGATTGCGTTCGGCGACTTGAAGAAGAAGTACAGCGGCGGCGATGGCAGCCCGGACTACAAGGGCGCGATCAACAATGCATCGCTGCTGAAAGGCTACCTGGACGACTACCGCTTCTTCCTCACCAAGATCGGCAAGACGAACCGCAACATCATCCACCTGGAGCCCGATTTCTGGGGCTTCCTGCGCGACACCTCAGGCCCCAACGCCAACAACCCGCACGCCCTCCCGGCCCAGGTGCGCACCGCCAACCCGACCGACTGCGCGTCCGAAGAGAACAGCGCGGCAGGCCTCGCGAGCTGCATGATCAACATGGCCCGCACGTATGCGCCCGGTTCCACGGTGGGCGTGCATGCGTCCTGCTGGGATTGGGGCGCGGCGGACACCGCGACCCAGGGGCCGAAGGCGTGTGCCGGGTACTACCGCGAGCTCGGCGCGGGCAAGGGCGACTTCATCGTCTCGGACGCGGCCGACCGGGATGCCGAGTGGGCCAAGCGCTACGCCAATGGGGCTCACTACTGGTGGGATGACCAGGCGTTCGCCCAGTACCTGAACCTCATCAAGACGCTGACCGAGGGCGTGGGCAAGCCGATGGTGATCTGGCAGATTCCGCTGGGCAACGAGTGGCAACCCAACACGATGAACCACTGGCAGGACAACAAGGTGCGCTACATGTTCGACCGCATCGAAGACCTTGCCAAGGTGCACGTGGTGGCGCTGCAGTTCGGCGCCGGGCATTGGCAGCAGACCAGCACGGAAACCGACTACGGCTACATGCTGCAGAAGGCACAGGCCTACTACGCCAAGGGTGGCGTGCGGATGCGCTGACGCGCAGACCGGGCGCGCGTCAAGCCGCGGCGTCTGCGGCCGCTGCCGCCTCGACGCGCGACAGTTCGCGCCGCGCCGCGTCGTAGTCCGGCTCGATGTCGAGCACGACGCGCAGCATGCGCTGCGCGCGTGTCCACGACCCTTCGGCGCACGCCTGCATCGCGCGGGCCAGCAGCTGCATCGCCCAGGGGTCATGCAGCGTGAAGACGTCGGTTCCGTCGGGCGTTCCAGGCAACAGCTCGCCGAGCAGGTGCCGGGCCAGCGCCCGGCCGAGGCGAACCAGGTCGCCCGCGTAGACCGTGCCGATGGCCTCGCCGGGCGCTCCCAGCAGCCGGTAGTCCAGCCGGTAGCCCTGGTCTTCGCGCGAGATGCGGGTGTGCACGACCTGCTGCGCGCCGGTTCGTTGCAACAGGGCTTCGACGCGCGCCTCGACGCCGGCACCGGGACCGAGCCCCTGCATGGCGCTCGACACCTCGTGCACCGTGAGAGGGGCGAGGCGCGGATCGATGGCCAACGCATTGCCGACCAGGGCCATCAGGCCGATCGTGGTCCAGTCGAGCGACAAGTCGCCCGTCAGGTTCTCGAACGGCAGCAGCGCCACGCTCACAGGGCGGGCTGCAGGGACAGGATCGGGCACGGGCAAGGCGGTCTCATGGACCTCGCCGACGAACCGGTAGCCGATCCGATGCGCCGTGCGGATCAGCGGGGCGGCCGGGGTGCACGCGATGGCCTTGCGCACGGTCATCGCCGCACGTGCGACGGCGCCGACCGAGACGATGCGTCCGAGCCACACCTCGTCGAGCAGTTCATCCTTCGACACATCGCGGTCGCGATGGCGCAGCAAGTAGGCGAGCAGGTCGAAGGCGAGCGGCTCGACCGCTTGCACCTGTCCGTCGACAAGCAGTTCGCGCGTGGCGATGCGCAACTCGCAGCGGCCGAAGTGATACGCGAGGTGGGTCATGCGATTCGGAGGAAAGGTGGCGGCCGATCAATCGAAAGTCTACCCGTCGCGCGCGCGTGATCCCCGTCGCACCGGGAGCCGCCACATTGCGGCACCGTGCCTCGTCACCAAGCCATCATGATTTCGAGCGCCTTTGCTTTTAAAGTCGGGCCGCCGAACGCCCCCCGGACGGGAAGGTTCGACCGGCACCCGATGTTCGCCTGAGCGCCCGCCAAGGTGTTCGCTTGAAAGGTCTCGCAGATGTTCCAACGTCAGGTTCCGGTCCCCTTGCCCACCACCATGCAGGGCGAGAGGGCTGGTGGCCCGTTCGACGACAAGGTCAGGGAGCACACCGCCGAGCTCGAGGCCGAGGTGCGTACGCTGCGCAGGCTTGGCGAGCACAACATGCAGGAGTTTGAAAGGGAACGGCTGCGCATGTCGCGTGAGTTGCGCGAGATGGGCCGGCAGATCACCTCACTGCGCATGGAAGTCTCGGTGCTGCGCGTGCGCGAAGGCGATGAACCACCAGTCAGCGCCGGGCCGTACGGCATGCTGCTCGAACGCGTGGACCGCCTGCTGGCAAGCTTGCGCGAGATGGTGCCTCGGCTGCGGCCGCCGGCGCTCGATGACGGCCTGGTCGCCGCGATCGAATGGCAGGCCGCCGAGTTCAGCCGCGACACCGGCGTGCCGTGCCGGCTGGACCTCGATCCGGCCGCGCACAACCTGCCGCCCGACACCATGATCCTGGTGTTCCGCATCGTCCAGGAGTCACTGACCAACGTGGGCCGGCATGCCCAGGCGACCCAAGCTGCGCTGCGCCTGGTGCAGGAGGCCGGCGGCTGGACGCTGGCGATCGTGGACGACGGCATCGGCTTCGCCACGGCGCATGAGCACGACGGGTTCGGCCTGCTGTCGATGGGCGAGCGCGCGCGGCGGCTGGGTGGCAGCCTGGTGGTCGAGAGCGCGCCAGGCGCGGGCACGATCGTGCGCCTGCGCATCGCTGCGGAATCGGATCGCTCGCCGCAGCGCGAATGACGCCATCGACGCCGGCGCGGCATTCGTCACTTTGGTGCAATTCGCGGCGGTCGCAAGGCCCGACCCGACGTCGTTCGATCCAGCGCCGTTTGCATCCTGTTGCACTGCGTCTCGTGGCGCCAACGCCGCGTGCGATGCCGTCGGGTGGTCAACGATCCATCATTCTTCCCGCTCAGGTGCCCCACAGAATCGCACCGGGATTCAAGACCGCCGCACATCCCGACGTGTAACCCAGCCGGCCTTGACGCGAGAGGATTTTCACCATGAGCATGCAACGACAACTCCCATCCCGCGCCATCGCGGCGAGCACCCTGCTGTGCTCGCTGATTCTGGCCGCTTGTGGCGGGGACCATGACTCGGGCACCGCCGCAGCGCCGGTTGGCGCGCCGGCGCCCAGCCCGGCGGCACCTGCACCGGCACCAGCACCGGCACAGGTCACCTTCATGGGGAGCAGCAAGCTGCGGATCGGTGGTCAGATGGCTGATTCGACAGCGGCCGCCGCGCCGTTCGACGTGCGCTACGCCTATGTCCACAGCCAACCGGCGTCTTCGCAGGCCTGCTACTCGGCTCCGCTTTGCACCGACGCCTGCGGCGGTGGGTGGTGGGGTTGCTGGGCGGGCAACACCACGGCGCCCGGGACCTACGTGACGTGGTGGAACAAGCAGGTGACGCAGGCGACCTGGCAGAACGCTCCGCGCGAGCAGATCTTCTTCTGGACCTGGTACTCGCTGCGGGACCTGGGCGATGCGGCCGGCCAAGGTGACGGTCCGGGCGAGGTGGTGGCCATCAACCGGCTTGACTTGCTCACGCGCTATATGGACGACTATCGATTCTTCCTTCAGAAGATCGGCAACTCGCGCGCCATGGTGGACATGGAACCCGACTTCTGGGGCTATGTGAAATCACTTGGCAATCCGCACCAGGTCGCCGCGCAGGTTTCCGCTGCCAATCCGACCGATTGCGCCGCGCAGGAAAACAGCGCCGCCGGCCTCGCGCGCTGCATGATCTCGATGGCGCACAAATATGCGCCCAACACGACAGTGGGAATGCATGTGTCCTGTTGGGACTGGAGCACCAATCCGCAGGGGTGCGGGCAGTTCTACGTGGATCTCGGTGCGAAGAACGCCGACTTCCTGGTCGCCGATGTGTCGGACCGCGATGCGGGCTGGTACGACAAGTTGAATCACAGCGGCTACTGGTGGGGTGTCCAGAACCACGCCGTCGATACCTTGGCGTTCTACAAGAGAGTCTCCGAAGACATCGGCAAGCCGATGGTGCTGTGGCAGATCCCGCTGGGCAACATGGCGCAGAACAACACCACCAACCACTACCAGGACGACAAGGTGGACTATCTCTTTGCGCACCCGGACGATGTCGCGGCATCGCATATCGTCGCACTGCTGTTCGGCGCAGGACAGCAGGAGCAGACTTCGCCGGAGACGGACGGCGGCAACCTGATCAACAAGACGATCAACTACTGGAAGCTGGGCGGCACGCCGCTGCGTTGATTGCGCCGGCCGTCCGCTGCCCTGGCATCTCCTGGCACTCAGAGCAAGAGCAGACCTTCGCTGTTGCACAGACGGGCCTTTCGTCAATCCGTCGACCCATGTCGCAGCTCATCGGGCGTGCAGCCCGTCCAGTCGTGGAATGCCCGGAAGAACGAGTTCGGATCCTCGAATCCCAGCAGGAACGAGATCTCGCCATTCGACAGCGTGGTTCTTGACAGGTAGTGGCGAGCCAGTGCCTCACGCGTTTGATTTACCAGCGACTGAAACGTCACGCCGTCTTCCCCCAGCCGGCGCTGCAGCGTTCGCTTGCTCATCGCCATGCGGCCGGCGATGGAGTCCATGGACGCCTGTCCGCTGGGCAGTGACTCCAGCAGCAGGGCGCGAACGCGTTCACTCGTGGACGCGGTCTCGTCGAGTTCCGCCAGGCGGCGGCGGAGGTCGGGCTCGAAGACCTGCCAGATCGCGTCGTTGGCGGTCAGGAAGGGCAGTTCGGCGTCTGACGCTGAGAAGCTGATGCTGGCTGCCTTGCCTTTGCGGATCGATGCGCCGAAGTACCGTTCGTATTCCGGCAACGGATCCGGGATGGTGGGCATGGTCACCTGGACCGCGTGGATGGGTTCGCGCGTCGCCAGTTGCACCAGACGCACGAAGAATGCCAGTTCACTGGCCACCACGGACAGTGGCGGCGCGACCAGTGCGTCCAGCCAACGCGGGCTCAGTGAGAGGGCCCCACGCTTGTCGACCGTCAAGTCCAACGCCATCGGCGCCACCAGTCTCTTGTACTGGGACAGGCGTTGAGTGGCCAGCCGCAGGTTGGGACTGCACAGTGCCGCGAAGATGGGAGGCGAGAAGGCCTCGGGCGTGATCGCGTCGACCAGACGCAGCGGGAACAGCGGATCGCCCACCGCGGCCTCGAGGCTGCGCCAGAAGCTGAAGTATTCGGCCGTGCTCAACCCGGCCTGCGGCCGCGCCAGCAGATCCTCCGGCAAGCCGGCGCGGCGCATCACGTCGGCCGGCTTCACGCCGAGATCCCTGAGCAAGGTTCGCCAACCAGCGTCCACCGGGAACGTCTTGGCTTGTGTCATGTCAGCCTCTTGGCGAAGACACTCAAGCGACCTGGCTCAGGATGGCCTTGTCGAAGACCCGATCGCCAAGGAACTTGCGAAGCAGAATCATCGGACGTGCCAGCTTTCCGACGGCGTAGCGCGTCCGGGGTCTCCTGGCTGCGATGGCCTTGACGATGGCGTCGGCCACCACCGTGGGCGACGACGCCGAGCCCGGCCTGCCGTATGAGTCACGCGTTCCCTTCGCCATGCCCTGGGCGAGCGCCTTGTACGGGCCCTGACCGGAACGCTTCAACATGGGGTCGAGCAACACGTTGCCGAACTCGGTCGCAATGATGCCGGGTTCGATGATGACCACATCGATTCCGAAGGGCGCCAGCTCGATGCGAAGGCAGTCGCTCCAGCCCTCGATCGCGTGCTTCGTCGCGTGATACCACGCGCCGAGCGGCGTGTAGATCTTGCCGCCCATCGACGACAGGTTGACGATCTTGCCCGCGCCCTTCTTGCGCATCGCCGGCAGCAGCAGTTGCGTCAGACGCGCCATGCCGAAGATGTTGACCTCGAACTGATAGCGCGCGTCGGCGATGCTGGTCTCTTCGACCGAGCCATACATGCCGAAGCCGGCGTTGTTGATGAGCACGTCCACGCCGCCGTGGCCGGCGGTGATGGTCTGGACCGCTGCGACGATGTCATCGTCCTGCGTGATGTCCATCTTCAACGCGATCGCGCCCAAGGTCTGAAGGTCTTGCATCTGCTCGAGTCGGCGTGCGGCAACGTAGACCGTATGCCCTTCGCTCAGCAAGCGCTTCGCGGTTTCTTTGCCCATGCCGGACGATGCGCCGGTGACAAGAATGGTGCTCATGTGGTTCCTCTGTTCGGTGGTGGCGCCCATTGCGGTAGTGAACGGACGATGAACAGAAGTCTAGGGATGGCAACGCGACATGCTACTAGCAGAACGCGCCAAAGCACCAACCATCGGCGCCACGCACTTTGCCCGACCTTCTACTCCTCCAGCGAGGGCTCAATGACTGACCGTGGCCGGCTGGCGACGGTCAGCCCCCACTCGACTCGATGATCAACGAGGCTGAGATTTACCTGTGAGGGGAGGCGGCCGGAGGTGCAGTTTCGCCCGGCGTACCGTCGTCGCTACCGTCGACCGGCCGTCACAACAACGCCCGCCGCTACTGCCCTCTGCGGCCACCTGCTCATTCGATGTGAATGTGTGTAGAGATTCTTTGAGGTTCTTGACTCTCTGACCGCTTCCGCTTGGCTCCAAGGGAACATGCTCTTCTTTCAGTTGCGCGGCCTGTCTTTCGATTCCGCCAGGCAGGTATTTCAACAGCTCGCCATGTGATGCGACGAGGCGCCAAAACGAAACGCCTTCCGGGTTGCCTGCGATCGCTCGCAGAGCCTGTTTTGTTTGAAACGGGCAGACCGTCTCTACGCCATGGAGGCCGGCCAACTCCCGACGCAGCATCTCCATGGTCACGACTTTGCCACGTGGGACCTTCAGCAGCTGCAACGCCACCGTGCCTGGGCAGGGGAGAAGCATCGTTCGCGCCCCACCGAAGGCTCTTTGACGATCGAGTGGTATGGCGACGATTTCGTCTTGGAGCATGTGCATACGGGCTCCTTGCTGCTCATAAGAGGCCTTGCGCCCCCGAGAGTGTTTAGCCTACTCGAAACCGGCCTTGCTCAAGAGTTGACAGCCATCTATACTTCGCCAAATGGCAAACAGTTCTTTGGCTCTGGATTCGGTCTTTCACGCGCTGGCCGACCCCACGCGTCGAGCGGTCCTTCAACGACTCGGCTCGGGGCCGGCGACTGTCAGCGACCTGGCGGAGCCATTCGACATCGGTTTGCCCACCTTCATGAAGCACGTGGGGGTGCTCGAGAGTACGGGGCTGATCCGCACCAGCAAGAGCGGTCGAGTTCGGACCTGCGTGCTCGAGAGAAGGAAGCTGGCAGCGGCCGAGCGCTGGTTTGACGAGCAGCGCGCGATCTGGGCAAGCAGATTCGAGAACCTGGACAACCTACTTGAACAACTGAGCGGAAATGATCATGAAACCTGACCTCCGATTCGATTTCGTTGTGGACAAGACCAAGCACAGCATCACCGTGAAACGAGAGTTCGCGGCGAAGCGCCAACTCGTGTGGGACTGCTACACGAAGCAGGAACTGCTCGACCAGTGGTTCGCCCCCAAGCCACTGACCACCAAGACCAAGCACATGGAGTTCAAGGAAGGTGGGTATTGGCACTACGCGATGGTCATGCCCGACGGACAGGCGTTCTGGAGTCGCCAGGACTACCAGACGATCAAGCCGATTGACGGCTACGTGGCGCTTGACGCGTTCAGTGACGAGACCGGTGCTGTGAATCCCGACCTGCCGCGCGCACGTTGGGACGTCGGTTTCACCGACCTCCAGACTCGCACGCTCGTGACGACCATCGTCCTGTACAAGTCTGCCGAGGACGTCCAGAAGGTGATCGACATGGGACTGAAGGATGGTCTCGCATCGACGCTTGAGCGACTCGACGAACTCCTTCTCACCATGACCGCGTGACAGGGCCGGAACTGCCCTCGCGCGCAGCGAGGCCAGCCTACCTGAATACTGCCCGTCGCGATCGTCTGCTGCGGGCCGACGGCGCCCCTTCGTCTGTCGGCCTGCAAGCGCATCGGGCGAGCCTGCTCCGTTGACCATGACGCGGGTTGGTGGCTCGTGCCCTGTTTTGAGAAGTTCCTGGAGGCGGTCGCTCGGCCAGAGGTAGCCGAAGAAGGTCATCGGCTTCTCTTCGCTTCATCCTGATCTCCGCAATCGGCCAGTTGCTGCTCCTTGCGACTGGCAGCATTCGGGTAGGTTATGTGGGTTGATCATTGGATTGAAGAAAACGGACGGTCGACCTGACGCCTCCCAGCAAGCATCGGTTCGCAGCTCAGTTTCAACGTTTGGCATTTTGGAGTTGCGCTTGGCCACCTGCCCTTGAGTATTGGCATCGGCCTTGCCGTCGGCGCTGGCATTGGCATCGCAGTTGGTGCGGCCCTGGGCGACGAGCGCGCCAACGCGGAGCAAGAGCCGGCGCGTTTGTTTGCAAGCTCACCGCAGTGATGCCCAGCCATCGCTCGACCGAAGCCCGGCGGGAAGCCCCCGCCTGGACCCAGCGTCACCATTGAAGGGCTCCGGCCGACCACGAGCCACCGGCCGCTTTGGCGCCGCTCAGGCAATCGCGCGGAGTCTTCACTCCTTCTTCCCCGAGGTCTCTCGACACGGCAATTTGGAGCGGTGACGGGCTGAAGCGTGCGCGCAGGCTCCGACGCGCGGCTGCCGCGGTGGCGCAACAAGCTGAAGCCGGACTGATTCACGGCCTTGCGAAAGGCCGCCATGGCCGCCTTGCCGGCGGGTGCCACTCAGGCGGTGCCAACCCCCAGCACTTGCGCGCGCGGCTTCCTGCAGGAAGGCGGTCACCGCACGCACGCAGCGTTGCGCCGGCTCGGCAAGTAGTCGGCGTACATCGTGCAAGTCGCCCGTGGAGCGAAGGGCTCCAGGCTCTTCAGGGTCATCTGCCGGTGCTTCCTGAGCGCAGCCACCGCTACCGCGTGCGAGGCCCGTTGGTCGAATTGGCCTGCTCGCAGTGCGCATTTCATGCGCTTCCCTGCCTGCATGCAGCCGATACTCTCGACATCGCGGATTGAGTTCCCAACAAGACAGTGGCTCCGGAGGCGACCTCGTGCAACAGTCACGGTTCTCTACGCCACAAGTGGCGGGTGTGCTGGTGGGCCTATTGGGCCTCGCCGTCGCGTTGCGCTGGCTGTTTGAGGTAAATGCAATCGCGCGCCTGATCCCCGGTTCGGAGCACATGGGGATCATCAACCCGTTGCTCTTCCTCGCGGCAGGCATCTGCCTTTTCAACGCCGCGCGCGTCAACGCCGGGCGCGTCACGCCAAACATCTGGCTTTCCGGGTTGTCGACGGCCTGCACTGTTGCCCTGATGGCGATACCCCTGGGCTGCTTGTTTGAAATTGCGACCGGCATTGGACTCGGGATCGATGTCGTCCGCGCACCCACGGGACCCATGTCCCCGAACGCGAGCCTGGCGTTCTTTCTCGCCGGCGTGGCCTTCTGGCTGCACGAACGGCGCTCCACCCCAACTGGGCAGATCATTTTCCTGGCGCTGGTCCTTGCGGTTTCAGTCATCGGCCTTGGCGGCCTCGTGGGTTACTTCGTGGGCCTGGAGACGCTGTACAAGGTGGCGAGTTTCAACCGGATGCTGCCAGCGACGGCATTCGGACTCTCGATCATCGGCGCGGGCTTGTGGATGCTCCATGAGGCATCGCAGAAATTCGATGCCGGGGCTCTGGAGAAAAGCGAGCGACGCATCAAGCGCCGCTCGCTCGCGATCATCGCGCTGGCCACGATCGCGGGCGGCGTGGCCGGGTTTGCGGTCATGCGCGACACGTTCGAGCAGTCGGTTTCAAAGGACATGCTGCTCGTCGCCACGACAAACGCGACATCGCTTGCCCACACCATTGACGTAAGCCTGTGGTTCCCGAGAACCGTCGCAACGCGACCGGCCGGACGCCAGGCCTTGGACAAGTTGAGCAAGGTGCCTGACGATGCGACAGCCCGGGAGTTCCTGCAAAGGGTTGCCGACAGCTTCCTGAGCGCCGACCTGACGGGCGTTGAGATCTACGCCGCGAACGGTTCGCGCGTCGCGCTGGCAGGAGCCATGACGTCCGCGAAGATGCAGGTCATTCAGCGTCTGGCAAATACGGGGCAACCGACCTTCCTTGCCTGGAAGGATGGCTACATGCTCCTCACCGAATCGGAGGTTGTCATCGACGGGCGCGCGGTGGGACGGGTGCGCACCGAGCAGCGCATGCCTCTTTTCGATCGCCTGCTGGCCGACATCCGGGCCTCAAGCGACACGTCCGACGTGGCGATCTGTGGTCGCGACAACGACACGCTGGTCTGCGCGCCGAATCGGTTCAGGCCCGACGGGTTCAAGCTGCCGATGTTCGACGCGTCCGGACTTCCTGGCCTTCCCGTGGCGAGAGCCCTGCTCGGAGAACACGGCGTGCAGTTTCTCAAGGACCGGCGCGGCAGCAACGTTCTCTCGGCCTTCACGCCGCTCAAGGACTTCGGGCTCGGTCTCGCAGTGCGGACCGATGTCGACACGCTCTATGCGCCGCTGAAGGCACGGCTGAAACTGTTGGCCTTGGCGATCATTGGCGTTGTCGCGCTCGCGATCTATGCCCAGCACAGCCAGGTGCGGCCGGCGCTCAAGCAACTGGTCGCCAGCGAGCAGCGAGTCAAACGCATTCTCGAGGACCAAACCGAGTTCGTGTCGCTCGCCAAGCCCGACGGCGAATTGACCTACGTCAACCCAGCCTACGCGCGGCACTTCGGGCTCACGCCCGTCGAGATGGTGGGCAAGAATTTGTTCGACTACGTCGAGCCGGCGGATCGGTCGATGGTTCTCCAGGCCGTGGCAGACGTCGTGTCGACAGGCCAGACCGCGAATGGCGAACACCGGATGACGGCCACCAACTGCGCCCAGCGCTGGGTGGCTTGGACCAACAGCCTGCAGCGCAATCACTCCGGGGCGCCGATGCTTCATTCCGTCGGACGTGACGTGACCGAGCGCAAGCAGACGGAGATGGCATTGCATACCAGCCAGGCGCTGCTCGCGCGCATGGGCCATGTTGCCGGCGTCGGTGGCTGGCAGATCGACCTGCGGACTGGAACACACACCTGGACCGAAGAGACCCGACGCATCCACGAGGTTGGGCCGGACTACGTGCCGAGCAAGGAGACCGCCCTCGCGTTCTACACACCGGAGGCACGCTCGGTCATCGAAGCGGCCGTCCAGAAAGGGATCGAGCGCGGTGAGTCCTGGGATCTGGAGGTGGCCATGGTCACAGCCAAAGGCCGCCAGATCTGGGTTCGTGCCCAAGGCCAGGCCGAGACAGAGAACGGGAAGCCGGTGCGCCTGGTCGGCGCGATTCAGGACATCACCGAGCGCATGCTGGCCGAGCGCGCACTTCGTGCGCTGACCGCGATCTTCGACGCGACCACGGACTACGTGGTGCAACTCGACACAACGGGCCGGGTCACGTACTTGAATCCGGCTGCTCGCAGTCGTACCGGGTTGGATCGAGATGCACCCATCGATCACTTGACACTGGCGGACCTCAACCCGCCTCAAACGCTCGACAGATTCATGACGGAGGTCTGGCCGGCTCTGGTGATCGCGGACGTCTGGGTTGGCGAATCCATGGTCTGGGACGCCGAGCGGCGCGAATTCCCCGTCAGCCACATCGTCATTGCCCACCGCGACAAGGACGGAAGGATCGAGTACCTGTCCGGCCTCATGCGCGACATCTCATCCGCCAAGGCGGCGGAGCAAGCGATCCGCGACAGCGAGCATCGCCTGCGCATGGTGACCGACAACCTGCCGGTGCTGATTTCCTATCTGGACCGCGACCTGAGTTTTCGCTTCGTCAACAGGACGTATCAGCAGTGGTTCGGCGCTGAGGCAGCCCCGCAAGTCGGGACGAACGTGAGGGAGTTCTACGGCGAGCAGGCTTGGCCAGAGATCGAGCCACGACTGAGAGCGGCCTTGGCCGGCGAAGGGGTCGCCTACGATCGCGAGATGCTGCGTCCCGACGGTCGACGCCATGTGCAGGTCACAGTCGTTCCGGATCGCAACGAGAAGGGCGACGTCGCCGGGCTATACACACTCATCGGAGATGTCACGTCCTACCGGGAAGCGCAGCGTGCGCTTCAGGAGAGTGAAGCGCGCCTGCGAACGGTAGCCGACTCGCTGCCGATGCGCGTTGCGTACATCGACGCCGCCGAGCGCTACCGGTTCAACAACCTGGCGTACGAGCGTGGCTTCGGCAAGTCGCGTGAGCAGCTCTACGGCCAGACGGTGCGCGAGCTGCTGGGCGATGTGGCCTACGAATCGGTCGAGCCGCACATTCGCCGTGCGTTGCGCGGCGAATCGGTCACGTTCCAGAGCGAAATGGCCAGCGCTGGCAGCTATGTCTGCTACGAGGCCCAATACATCCCGCAGTTCGCGGCCGACGGCACGACGGTGCTCGGCTTTCACGCTGTGGTCAGCGACATCACGCGTCAGAAACTCGAAGAGCGTCGATTGATTGAACTGGCACGCGTGGATTCGCTGACCGGCCTCATCAATCGCGCCGGGTTCGAGTTGTGCGTTGCCGAGACGATGCAGCGCTGCCGTTCGACGGGGGCGCTGATGGCGCTCATGTATCTGGACATCGACAAGTTCAAGCAGATCAATGACCAGTTCGGACACGACACCGGGGATGCACTGCTTCGCGCATTTGCGGGCCGGCTGCAACACACGCTACGCTCGAGCGACACCATCGCCCGGCTGGGAGGGGACGAGTTCACGGTCATCATGGCAAACCTGCCGAGGGCCGATGTCGCATCCACCGTCGCAGCCAAGATCGTCCAGGCCATGAGTGCGCCGTTCGTGCTCGATCAACGAACGGTCAGCGTCACGACCAGCATCGGCCTGACGTTCTACCAGGGAGACGCCACGACGGCCGAATCGCTTGTAAAGCAGGCCGATGTAATGCTCTATCAAGCCAAGGGCGCGGGGCGCAACAACGTTCAAGTGGCGCTGCGGCTGATCGAAGGTGGCCGGGCCTAGGCTGCATTGGCACGGGTGAACTTCAGCTTGCAGACCATGATTTGGATCTGTGAGGCCTCGCACACTGCACGGCTGGTCTGACAGGTCGCGGGAGTCTCTGCTCTTCAAGGGTGAATGTCGGAGTTGGTCGCCGACTGCCGACGAGGCGCAGCGTCCGATTGGCAACACCGACCCGACTCGGACGCTCACGCTCCTGGATTCGATGCCGGAAAGCAGTTGCGTATGAGAGCGAGCGTGCTCCGGTCCGACTTTCGTCGCCGCGTATTCGCTCACCTGGCTGTCACTCGTCGAGCGCTACCCTCGCTCACTTCCGCCACGCGGCGGTATCAAGGCAGAACTGCCCAACGACGCGCGCACCGGAAGTACGGGAGTTGTGGCCACCGTCATCCAAATGCTCACCGGTGCGGCAGGTGGAAGTGGATTCTCGCAATGTGCGCTGTCGCACAGCCGGCAACTCCCAGTCTGAAGATGATCGCAAATCGGCGCGGGCTTCGGCTCGCCCGTTCGGCCGGATGTTCGGGTCCACGGGATCCGCTTGAGTCGGTCGGCTTTTGTTCATCCGAGGAGATCGTCCATGTCGACTACCGGCAGGCTGTGGGTGGGCCTCTGCACCTTGCTCGTCGTCGGCTTCGGCGTGCTGCTCTGGATGGGCACCGAGATCCATCGCCAGGCACCGCCGATACCGCAAGCCGTCGTCACCGAGCGCGGCGACATCGTCTACACGCGCGCCGACATCGAACTCGGCCGCCAAGTGTGGCAAAGCATTGGTGGCCAGCAGCTCGGCTCGATCTGGGGCCATGGTGCGCTGGTGGCGCCGGACTGGTCGGCGGATTGGCTCCATCGCGAAGCCACAACGTGGTTCGACCTGCGCGCGCGTGCGAAAGACGGCGTGGCCTACGCCGATCTCGGCCCCGGCGAACAGGCACGTGTGCAGGCCGAGTTGCGCCCGCTGATTCGGCGCAACACCTTTGACGCCGCCAGCGGCCGCATCGTCGTTCCCGCCGAGCGCGCGCAGGCGATCGCGCAGGTCGCGGCGCACTATTCGAGCCTGTTCTCGAACGATCCGGCCACCCATGCGCTGCGCGAAGGCTATGCGATGCGCGAGGACACGGTGACCGATGCGCAGCACCGCCGCGCGCTCGGCGCGTTCTTCTTCTGGACCAGTTGGGCGGCCGTCACCGAGCGGCCCGGCGAGCCGATGAGCTACACGCAGAACTGGCCCTACGAGCCGCTGGTCGGTAACACGCCGACCGCGGCGACCTTCATCTGGACCGTGTTCAGCGTGCTGTTCATGATCGCCGGCATCGCCCTGCTGGCTTGGCACAACGCGGTCTGGCACCACAGGGACAAGGCCGAGGCGCTCGCCCCGCCGAAGCACGATCCGCTGCGCGGTCTGGTGCCGACCCCTTCGATGAAGGCCACGGCCAAGTACTTCTGGCTCGTGGTCGCGATGTTCCTCGTACAGATCCTGCTGGGCGCTACCACCGCGCACTACCAGGTCGAGGGCCAGAACGCCTACGGCATCGCGCTGTCAGAGGTGCTGCCCTACGCGCTGACGCGCAGCTGGCACACCCAGCTCGCGGTGCTGTGGATCGCTGTCGCTTGGCTCGCGACGGGCCTTTATATCGGGCCGGCGATCTCCGGGCACGAACCGAAGTACCAGCGCCTGGGCGTCAACCTGCTGTTCGTCTGCCTGGTCGTCATCGTCGTCGGGGCGTTCACCGGACAGTGGTTCGCAGTGATGCAGAAGCTCGGCCTGGCCAACAACTTCTGGTTCGGCCACCAAGGCTGGGAATACGTCGACATCGGCCGCTTCTGGCAGTGGTTCCTGTTCATCGGCCTGCTGCTGTGGCTGGTGCTAGTCGGCCGTGCGCTCTGGCCGGCGCTCGCGCGCAAGGACGAAATGTCGTCGATCGTAGGCCTGCTGTTCCTTTCCACCGTCGCCATCGGGCTGCTGTTCGGTGCCGGGCTGATGTGGGGCGAGCACACCCATCTGTCGATGGTCGAGTACTGGCGCTGGTGGGTCGTGCACCTCTGGGTCGAGGGCTTCTTCGAGGTCTTCGCGATCGCCGTCATCAGCTTCCTGTTCGTCAAGCTCGGCCTCGTGCGCGGCAAGACGGCGACGGTCAACGTGCTGTTCGCGACCATCGTCTTCATGTCGGGCGGCATTCTGGGCACCTTCCACCACCTGTACTTCGCCGGCACCACCACCGCGGTGGTGGCGCTCGGCGCTAGCATCTCGGCCCTCGAAGTGGTGCCGCTGGCACTGATCGGCCTGGAGGCCTACGAGACTTGGCGCCATGGCCAGGCGACGCCGTGGATGCAGCGATACCGCTGGCCGATCCTGTTCTTCCTGGCCGTCAGTTTCTGGAACCTGGTCGGCGCCGGGTTGTTCGGCTTTCTCATCAACACGCCTCTCGCGCTGTACTACATGCAGGGCCTGAACCTGACGGCGCTGCACGGCCACACCGCGCTGTTCGGCGTCTACGGCATGCTCGGCATCGGCCTGATGCTGTTCTGCCTGCGCGGGCTCAAGCCCGAGGCGCAGTGGAACAACGGCACGCTGGCCGGCGCATTCTGGGGCTTGAGCATCGGCCTGACGCTGATGGCGCTGCTGACCTTGCTGCCGCTGGGTGTGCTGCAGTTGCAGGCTGCGCTGGAAAACGGCTACTGGTACGCGCGTTCGGCAGAATTCATGGGCAAGCCTATCGTCCATTTGCTGGTGTGGATGCGCGTGCCCGGCGACACGGTCTTCAGCGTCGGCGCCCTGTTGATCGCCTGGTTCGTCCTCCGCCTGTGGGTGGCCCCGCGACAAGAGATGATTCCGGTGGATGCAGTCTCCGCCGGGCGCGCCTGAGACCATGATCGAGTTCTACGCTCAGATCCGTGCCGTGCACATCGGCGCGGTGCTGATCAGTGGCGCCCTCTTTGCGTTGCGCGGTGCCGGCGCGCTCAGCGGCATGCGCTGGCCCCTGGCAGCACCGCTGCGCTACCTCAGCTATTCGATCGACACCAGCCTGCTTACGGCTGCACTGATGCTGGTGGCCATGCTTCCGGCCGCCGTGTTCGCCAACCACTGGTTGACGGTCAAGCTGGTGCTGCTCGTGATCTACGTGGTGCTCGGTAGCTTCGCGCTGAAGCGCGGCCGCAGCATCCGCGCGCGCGGCATCTGCTTCGGAGCTGCCATCGGGGTGTATGCGTTCATGTTCGGCATCGCACGCACGCACCAGCCGCTGGGTTGGTTGGCGGGCTGACAACAGGGTCGTGGAGCTGCACGCGGCGCTGGAGAAGATCAAGGAGGATTCGGGCCGCTGGAACAAGAGCCTGGCCACGCTGCGGATGGAGCAAAAGGCAGCGCGCTCGGCGGCCACTCCCCCAAAAGTCCCCGGCAAGAAAAAACGCCCTGGAGGCGTGAACCTCCAAGGCGTTGAATCATTTCTTGTTTTTTGGTGCGGCTGGCAGGATTCGAACCCACGACCCCTTGGTTCGTAGCCAAGTACTCTATCCAACTGAGCTACAGCCGCTGAGCCTCGCAGTATAGCAGGACTTTTTCAGTTCTCGGCCAGCGTCGCCGCCTGCCGATAACAATCGGCCGTGCACTCGACGTCGCCCTGCTGCTCGGCCAGCCGCGCCAGCAGCACCCAGGCGTCGCGCCGCGCCGCCACCGGCAGCTCATCGGCCGCGGCCGCCTGCTCCAGCAGCAGCCGCGCCTTGCCCCACAGTTCGCGCTCGGCCAGCGCGCGTCCCACGGCATGCGCCAGCGCGGCCTCGCGCGGGAAGGCCTGCAGCGACGACTCCAGCCGCGGCAGCCAATCGGGCCCGATGCCGTCGACCGCAGCCACCAGCGCCTCGGCCAGCACGCAGCGCTCGTCGACACCCAGCTCGGTCAGCCGCTCCCAGAACGGCTTCAACGCGTTGCGCGCATCGACCTGCGCGCCGAAGTGCGCCAGCCGCGTGGCGGTGCGCGCGGCCACGAACGGATCGCGCCGGTCGACCGGCTCGAGCGACAGCCACACACGGCGCACCTGGTCGGCATCGCGCGCGCCATCCAGCGATTCGAACGCCAGCGAACGCAGCAGCCCCTGCGCGGCCTCCTTCGAGAAGGCCTGGTGCTTGGCCAGCAGGCGCGCGGTCTTCAAGGCCTCGTGCGGCTGGCGCGCCAGCCGGGTCGCCTGCAGCCGCAGCCGCAGCGCATGCGTGCGGCGCGCGACACCCGGCGGCAGCTCGGCCAGCAGCTCCAGCGCGCGGGCCGCATCGCGGTCGTCCAGCGCCCATTCGGCGGCCAGCAGGCGCGCGCCCTCTTCCGCCGGCCGCGCCAGCCCGCTGCGGCTGGACAGCTCGAGCGCCTGGCGCAGCTGCTCGTCGCGCCGGCTGCGGTCCTGCAGCTTGTGCAGGCTGCCGGCGGCCAGCAGGTGGCCGAGCACGGTGAACTCGTTGTCCTGCACCAGGTCGGGCGTGTCGCTCTGGATCAGCAGCGCGCGTTGCGCCGCCTTCTGCGCACGGCTGTAGCGCCCGCCGAAATACTGCGCCAGCGCATCGCGCAGCGCGGCCTGGGCCGTGCGGTCGCGCCGCGCCACGCGCCACTCGTGCGCGCGCCGCGGCAGGCCGAGCAGCGCATTGATGGCCTGGATCACCGTCACCAGCGCGAAGCAGGTGGCCACCAGCGCGATCAGGAACAGGTTCAGCGAGACGTCGAGCCGCCACGCACCCCAATAGAAGGTGACGAGGCCGTCGTTGGTGCCCAGCACCGACGCGCAGACCACCGCCAGCGCGAACAACAGCACGAACCAGACGACAGCACGCATCAGCGGCCCGCGGTGGCCGTGGCCAATGCCGCCAGCGTGTCGTCCGGCCGCGGCAGCACCACCTGGCGTGCGCCGGAGGCCACCTGCTTGACCAGCTCCAGCGCCATCGTCGTGCGGCGCGAGTTGCGGTCGAAATAGCGCTCCAGCGCCTGCTGCGCGCTCTGCAGGTCGGCCTGCGCCGCATCGAACTGGCGGCTCAGCACCGCCAACCGCGCGTTCAGCAGCCGCAGCTTCAGGTTCTCGCGCAGGAAGAAGGCCTGCTCCGGCGCCAGCCACATCGCATCCGGGTTGTCGATGCGGTTGACGCGCACCAGCGAACGGGTCTCGCCCCACACCCGGTCGAACACCGCGCCCAGCCGGTCCGACAGCTCGGCCAGGCCACCGCCGACCGGCGTCGGCGCCGCGTGGCTGGCCGGCGAGGCGCTGCGGCCGGTGGCGCGGGGCGGCGGGGCAACGGGTTTCGGTACTTCGCGTTTCGGCTCGGCCTGCGCCAGCAGCGGCAGTTCGTCGACCAGTCGCACCGCCTCGTCGAGGCGAATCGACAGCCCGCCGATGTCGGCCACGCCGACGGCCTTGACGCGGTCGATGTCGCGCGCGATCGCGCGGCGCACGCCGTCCAGCCGCGGCTGGCTGTAGCGCGCGAGCCGCTCGTCGGCCTGCTTCAGCGCCGCCACCAGCGGCTCGGCGCTGCCGGTGATCGCCGCCTGCTGCTGCGCGACGCGAAGGCCGGCATCGATGTCGACCAGCACGTTCTCGTCGCGCGAGCGCGACAGCGACTGGATCAGGTCTTCCAATTGGCTGCGCTGGATCGCCACCTCGGCCAGCCGGGCCTCGAGCAGCGCCACCTTGGCGGCACTGTCGCGCGCCACCTCCTGCGCCTGGCGGGCCATCATCTGCGCCTCGCCGCTTTGCTTGCCGCTGTCCTGCTGGCGGCGCACCAGTTCCTGCTCCAGCGTGCGCACGCGCTGCTGGGCCGACCAGGCCTGCACCAGCGCGATCACGATCAGCAGCACCAGCAAGGCCAGCACCGCCGGCGCAAGCCAGCTGCGACGGCGCGGCGGGGCCACGGGCTCGGGGGCAGGCGGGGTGGGAAGGGTGGCGTCGGTCACGATGCGATCGATTGTATGCAGGCCACCACTTCCGCGAAGGTCGGCCGCGATTCGAGCACCTGGCCGAAACCCAGGGCCCGCGCCCGGGCTGCGATGCGGGGATGGGTGGCCAGGGCGCGGGCGGCGTCCCAGCGCGCGCGGGGAGCCAGTGCCTCGAGGTGGTCGATGGCCTCCGAGCTGCTGAAGAACCACAGGTAGCCGGCGGGTGCGTCCAACGCGGCCTGCAGCCAGGCCGAGGCCTGCGCATCCGGCACCGGTGCGGCGCGCCGGTAGGCGCACACCAGCGACACCACGGCGCCCTGCTCGCGCAGCCGGTCGGCGAGCCAGTCGCGCCCGCTCGTGCCGCGCACCACCAGCACCCGGCGGCCGGCCCACTCACGCTCGCGCAACTGCTGCCACAGCGCTTCGGAATCGAACTGCGCCGAGTCCGCCGCCGGTTCGACGACCTGCGCGACGCCCCATCCACGCAGCACCCGCGTGGTGCCGGGCCCGGGCGATGCGGCCGGCACATCCGCCGGCCACGCGGCCTGCCCAGGCCGCTGCGCAAAGAAGCATTCGGCCGCGTTCGGGCTGACGAACATCACCAGCGCGTGGTCGGCCAGCGCCTGCCACGCCGCGTGCAGCGGCGCCGCATCGTCGACCGGCAGGATGTCGATCAAGGGCAGGGCCTGCGCGTCAAGACCCGCGCCGCGCAGGCCATCGACCCATTCGAGCGCCTGTGCCGCGGGCCGGGTGACCAGCACTCGCATGCGGTGGCGGCCTCAGCCCGCAGCCGTGGCGAGGTAGGCGTCACCGCCCGCCGCACGCAGCTGCGCGGCGGCCTGCTCGCCCAGCGCATTCGCGGCCGCGTCATCGGCGACGCGCGCCACCACCGTCGTGTGCAGCAGCGGCTGTGCCGGGTCGTCGACGTGGCCGAGCGCCGCGCTGATGCGCAGCTGTTCACCGTCCCACACCGCATGCGCCGCCAGCGGCATGCTGCAGCTGCCGCCCAGCGCGCGCGACACCGCGCGTTCGGCCTGCGCCCCCAGCCAGGTCGGCCGGTGGCTCAGGGCCGCGAGCCGCTCGCGCAGCGCCACCTGGTCGCTGCGGATCTCGATGCCGAGCGCGCCCTGCCCGGCCGCCGGGATCATGTCGTCCGGCGCGAACACCGAGCGGATGCGCGCCGCCAGGCCCAGGCGCTTCAGCCCCGCGGCCGCCAGCACGATCGCGTCGTAGTGGCCTTCGTCGAGCTTGCGCAGGCGGGTGTCCAGGTTGCCGCGCAGCGGTTCGATGCGCAGGTCGGGCCGGCGCGCCAGCAGCTGCGACACGCGGCGCAGGCTGGAGGTGCCGACGCAGGCCCCCTGCGGCAGCTCGGCCAGCACGGCATGGCGGTTCGAGACGAAGGCATCGCGCGGGTCTTCGCGCTCCAGCACCGCGGCCAGCTCGAAGCCATCGGGCAGCACCATCGGCACGTCCTTCAGCGAATGCACCGCCAGGTGCGCCCGCCCGTCTTCCAGCGCGGCCTCGAGCTCCTTCACGAACAAGCCCTTGCCGCCGACCTTCGACAGCGTGCGGTCGAGGATCTGGTCGCCGCGGGTCGTCATGCCCAGCAGCTCGACACGCAGCCCGAAGCGCTGCTGCAGCAGGTCGCGCACGTGTTCGGCCTGCCACAGGGCGAGGCGGCTTTCGCGGGTGGCGATGACGAGGGGTTCGGGAAGCACGGCGGACGGCGAGGAAGGCATCGCCAAATGCTATCAGGCCCGGCTCTTGCTGCCGGTCAAGAAGCCGTCGGCCCCTGCGCTGATACCATCAGGGTTCGTAACCAAGTTACAGCCTCGACGAGGCCCAGAGGACAAAGATGCCACGCGCCACACCTGCCCCCGCCCCTCGTTCCCGCGCCACCGCACGCCAGGCCGCCGCCGAGGCCGCCGACAAGAACCGCCCGCTGGTCGAGGACATCCGCCTGCTCGGCCGCATCCTCGGCGACGTGATCCGCGAGCAGGAGGGCCAGGGCGCCTTCGACCTGATCGAGCGCATCCGCCAGCTGTCGGTGGCCTACCGGTTGAAGCGCGACGCGCAGGCCGGCAAGACCTTCGACCGGCTGCTCAAGAGCCTGAGCGGCGACCAGACCGTCAGCGTGATCCGCGCCTTCAGCTACTTCTCGCACCTGGCCAACATCGCCGAGGACCGCCACCACGTGCGCCGGCGCGAGATCCACGAGCGCCAGGGCCACCTGCAGGAAGGCTCGCTCGCGATGAGCTTCGAGCGCCTGGCCGAGGCCGACATCCGCGCCGACGACATCGCGCGCACGCTGCGCCACGCCTACATCTCGCCGGTGCTGACGGCCCACCCGACCGAGGTGCAGCGCAAGAGCATCCTCGACGCCGAGCGTGCCATCGCCGAGCTGGTGGGCCAGCGCGACGAGCTGCGCAGCGCGCGCGAGCTGGCCGACAACGAGGCGCTGCTGCGCGCCCGCGTGACGCAGCTGTGGCAGACGCGCATGCTGCGCTACACCAAGCTGACGGTGGCCGACGAGATCGAGAACGCGCTCAGCTACTACCAGGCGACCTTCCTGCGCCAGATCCCGAAGCTGTACCAGGAGATCGAGGAGGCGCTGCCCGGCCACCCGATCGCGCCCTTCTTCCGCATGGGCAACTGGATCGGCGGCGACCGCGACGGCAACCCCAACGTCAGCGCCGAGACGCTGCAGATGGCGCTGCGCCGGCAAAGCGAGACGGTGCTGCGCTTCTACCTGACCGAGGTGCACGAGCTGGGCGCAGAGCTGTCGATCTCGGCCACGCTGGCGCCGGTGACGCCGGCGATGCAGCAACTGGCCGAGGGTTCGCCCGACCACAACGCTCACCGCGAGGACGAGCCCTACCGCCGCGCGCTGATCGGCATGTATGCGCGGCTGGCCGCGACGCTGCATGCCTTCACCGGCACCGAGGCGCTGCGCCATGCGGTGGCGCCGCAGGACCCGTACCTGGCGAGCGACGACTTCCTGGCCGACCTGCGCATCATCGAAGCCTCGCTGCGCTCGCACCATGCCGACGCGCTGATCGCGCCGCGGCTGCGTCCGCTGATGCGCGCGGTGCAGGTGTTCGGCTTCCACCTCGCGACCGTGGACCTGCGGCAGAGCTCGGACAAGCACGAGGCGGTGGTGGCCGAGCTGCTGAAGGTGGCCCGCATCGAGCCCGACTACAGCGCGCTCGACGAGGCCGCGCGGCGCACGCTGCTGATGTCGCTGCTGAACGACACGCGGCCGCTGCGCGTGCACGGCGCGGCGTACTCGGAGCACAGCCTGGGCGAGCTCGCGATCTTCGAGGCGGCGCTGAAGATGCTGAACCGCTATGGCCGCGAGGCACTGCGCCACTACATCATCTCGCACACCGAGGACGTGAGCGACCTGCTGGAGGTGCTGCTGCTGCAGAAGGAGACCGGCCTGATGCTGGGCACGCTGGACGACGGCCAAGGAAGCGGATCGTCGCCTGCCGGCGCCGAGTGCCGGCTCATCGTCTCGCCGCTGTTCGAGACCATCGGCGACCTGCGCAACGCCGAGCCCATCATGCGCGACTACTACGCGCTGCCGGGCATCGCGGCGATGATCCAGCGCTCGGGCCGCGAGCAGGACGTGATGCTCGGCTACAGCGACAGCAACAAGGACGGCGGCTCGTTCACCAGCAACTGGGAGCTGTACCGCACCGAGATCGCGCTGGTGGGGCTGTTCGCGTCGCTGGGCGAGGAACACGGCATCACGCTGCGGCTGTTCCACGGCCGCGGCGGCACGGTGGGGCGCGGCGGCGGCCCGAGCTACCAGGCCATCCTGGCGCAACCGCCGGGCACGGTGAACGGGCAGATCCGCCTGACCGAGCAGGGCGAGGTGATCTCGTCGAAGTATGCGCACCCCGAGATCGGCCGGCGCAACCTCGAGACGCTGGTGGCGGCGACGTTGGAGGCGACCCTGCTGCACCCGACCAAGAGCGCGCCGAAGAGCTTCCTCGAGGCGGCGGCGGCGATCAGCGAGGCCAGCATGGCGGCCTACCGCAAGCTGGTGTACGAGACCCCGGGCTTCACCGACTACTTCTTCTCGGCCACGCCGATCCGCGAGATCGCCGAGCTGAACATCGGCTCGCGGCCGGCCTCGCGCAAGGCGACGCGCGCGATCGAGGACCTGCGAGCGATCCCGTGGAGCTTCAGCTGGGGCCAGTGCCGTGTCGCGCTGCCGGGCTGGTGCGGCTTCGGCTCGGCCATCGACGGCTACCTGGGCAAGGCACCGAAGGAGCGCAAGGAGCGCCTGCTGCTGCTGCAGCGCATGCACAAGCAGTGGCCGTTCTTCCGCACGCTGCTGTCGAACCTGGACATGGTGCTGGCCAAGAGCGACCTGGGCATCGCGGCACGCTATGTCGACCTGGTCGAGGACAAGAAGCTGGGCAAGCGGATCTTCGGGCTGATCCAGGCCGAGTGGCAGCGCACCAGCGACGCGGTCGGGCTGATCACCGGCGAGAAGAACCGGCTCGCGTCGAACCCGTCGCTCGCGCGTTCGATCGAGCACCGCTTCCCGTACCTGGATCCGCTGAACCACCTGCAGGTCGAGCTGATGCGGCGCTACCGCCAGCGGCGCGAGGGCGATCCGGCGATCGAGCGGGTGCAGCGCGGGATCCACATCTCGATCAACGGCGTGGCGGCCGGCCTGCGCAACACCGGCTGAGGCATCCGCTAGAACAACGACTGCCCGATCAACGAGGTGAAGCGCTCCAGCGCCACGCTGCCTGCCAACGAGTTGCCCGTATGCTCCAGCCCCGGCGACCACACGCAGACCCCGAGCACGCGCGGGATGTGCGCGACGATGCCGCCGCCCACGCCGCTCTTGGCCGGGATGCCGACGCGGTAGGCGAAATCGCCCGCCGCGTCGTAGGTGCCGCAGGTCAGCATCAGCGCCGACAAGCGCTTGGCCGAACTCGCGTCCAGCACGCGCTCGCCGCTGACCGGGCTCACGCCGCCATTGGCCAGGAAGCCGACCGCGCGCGCCAGGTCGACGCAGTTCATGCGGATCGCGCAGTGCCGGCAGTAGGCCTCGATCACCGCATCGACCGGGTTCTTCAGGTTGCCGAAGCTGTGCATGAAATGCCCCATCGCGCGGTTGCGCGAGCCGGTGGCGAGCTCCGAGCGGGCCACCGCGTCGTCGTACTGCAGCCCCGCGTTGCCCGACAGCCGTCGCAAGAATTCGACCAGCGCCATCTCGGGCTGCACGAAGCGCGTGCTCAGCACGTCGGTGACGACCAGTGCGCCGGCATTCAGGAACGGGTTGCGCGGTTTGCCCTGCTCGGTCTCCAGCTGCACCAGCGAGTTGAAGGCGGTGCCCGACGGCTCGCGCCCGACGCGTTCCCACAGCGCATCGCCGACCAGCTGGAACGCGAGCGTCAGCGAGAACAGCTTGGAGACCGACTGGATCGAGAAATCCTCGCGCGCCTGGCCCACCGTGTAGAGTCGCCCGTCGAGCATGCTGACCGCCATGCCGAAGCGCTCGGTGGGCACCTTGGCCAGTTCGGGGATGTAGCTGGCAACCCGTCCCTGCGGCAGCAGGGGCTGCACCTCGTCGTGGATGCGGTCGAGCACCGCCTGCATGTCGATCGTCATCTCATCATTGGGCCATGACCATGCCTTCACCGCACACCGATCCCCGTGGATTTCTTCGCGCGCTGTACGACGCCGCGGTCGCCCGCGCGCTGCCGCAGCGGTCGATGCAGGCATTCCTGCCACCGCCTCCGCGCGGGCGCACGCTGGTGCTGGGCGCCGGCAAGGCGGGCGGCTCGATGGCCGCGGCGCTGGACACGCTGTGGCCGGCGGACGCGCCGCTGTCGGGCCTGGTCGTCACCCGCTACGACCACGTGCCGCCGGCCTACCGCGCGAAGCCGGGCCGCATCGAGGTGGTCGAGGCGGCCCACCCGGTGCCCGACGAAGCCGGCCGGCAGGCCGCGCTGCGCATCGCCGCGCTCGCGCGACAGGGGCTGACGGCCGACGACCTGGTGCTGTGCCTGGTGTCGGGCGGCGGCTCGGCGCTGCTCGCGCTGCCGGCCGACGGCGTCACGCTGGAGGAGAAGCAGGCGATCAACAAGGCCTTGCTGAAGAGCGGTGCCGCCATCGACGAGATGAACTGCGTGCGCAAGCACCTGTCGGCGATCAAGGGCGGGCGGCTCGCGGCGCTGTGCGCGCCGGCCCGGGTGGTCACGCTGCTGATCTCCGACGTGCCCGGCGATTCGCCCGAGGTGATCGCGAGCGGGCCGACGGTGCCCGACGCGAGCACCTGCGCCGATGCCTTGCGCATCCTCGCGCGCTACGGCATCGAGATCCCGCCGGCCGCGCGCGCCGGGCTCGAGAGCGGCGCCTTCGAGACGCCGAAGCCGGGCGACCCGCGCTTCGCCGGCCACGCGGTGAAGATGATCGCGACGCCGCAGGAGTCGCTGGAAGCCGCCGCGGCGCTGGCGCGTGCCGCCGGCCTCGACGTGCACATCCTCGGCGACGAGATCGAAGGCGAATCGCGCGAGGTCGGCAAGGTGCATGCGGCCCTCGCGCGGCAGGTGGCGCGGCGCGGGCAGCCGTTCGCGAAACCGTGCGTGATCCTGTCGGGCGGCGAGACCACGGTGACGGTGAAGAGCAAGGGTGGGCGCGGCGGACGCGCCACCGAGTTCCTGCTCGGCTGCGCGATCGCGCTGCAGGGCCAGGCCGGCGTGCACGTGCTGGCGGCCGACACCGACGGCATCGACGGCGTCGAAGACAACGCCGGCGCGATCGTCACGCCCGACACGCTGGCGCGCGCGCAGGCGCTCGGGCTCAAGCCGGCGGAGTTCCTCGACCGCAACGACGCCTACAACTTCTTCGCGCCGCTCGGCGACCTGGTGGTGCCGGGCCCGACCTTCACCAACGTCAACGACTTCCGCGCGCTGCTGGTCGTCTGAGCGCCGGCAGCGCGGTCACTGCTCCAGCAGGTCCCGCATCTCGTCCGCATGCTCTTCCTCGTCGCTGAGGATGCCTTCCAGCATGCGCCGCGTCGTCGGGTCCTTGTCGCCGATCAGCGTGATCATCTGGCGGTAGGCCTCGACCGCGACGCGCTCGGCCACCAGGTTGGCGCGGATCATCGCCTTCAGCTCCGACGATTCATCGTAGTCGGCGTGGCTGCGTTCGAGCAGCGTGTTCGGCGAGAAATCGGGCTCGCCGCCCAGCTGCACGATGCGCTCGGCGATCAGGTCGGCATGCGCCGCCTCTTCGTTGGCGTGCACCATGAACTCGGCCGCGATCGCGGGTGAGCTCATGCCGTGCGCGGTGAAGTGGTGGCGCTTGTAGCGCAGCACGCACACCAGCTCGGTGGCCAGAGCGTCGTTCAGCAACTGGACGATGTCGTCGCGCCAGGGCCCGAAGCCGGGCGTCACCGGGCCTTGCTCGGCATTCTTGCGCGCCGCGTCCAGCGCAGCCGCGTCCAGGCGCAGCGATCGGCCTTCACGGCCCTTCTTGGGGTCGGTCTTATGAAGCATGTCCATCTCCGTTCGGGGTCAGGTGGGGATGGCTTCACTGTAGGAACTGCACCGCCGCCGCGGCATCGGAAGGCAGCGGCCCTGCCTGTAGGACATGACCCCGCAGCTGCGGCTCAGCCCTGCTGCAGCAACTGCGCCACCACCGCCACCGCGATCACCGCCGGCTCCTTGCCCGCGATGCCCGGCACGCCGATCGGGCAGGTCATGCGCGCGATCCGGTCCGCGGCAATGCCGCGCTCTTCGAACCGGTGCACGAAGCGCTCGCGCTTGGTCCGGCTGCCGATCAATCCGAGGTAGGCGAAATCGCCGCGCCGCAGGATCGCCTCGGTGATGCGCAGGTCCAGGTCGTGGCTGTGCGTCAGCACCAGGTAGTGCGCGCCCGCCGGCGCCTGCGCCACCTCGGCCTCCACCGGCTCCACGCACAGCCGCTCGACCTGCGGCGGCAGCCAGCCGTCCGGAAACTCGCTCTCGCGCTCGTCGATCCACTGCACCTTGCAGTCGTCGATGCCGGCCAGCAGCCCGACGATCGCGCGGCCCACGTGGCCGGCCCCGTACAGCTGCAGGAAGAAGCGCGGCGCCGGCTCCACCCAGCCCGCCAGCAGCGCCGCATCGACCGGCTGCGTGCGCAGCGTCAGCGCGCCGCCGCAGCACTGGCCCAGCGACGGGCCGAGCGCGTAGTGCTCGTCATGGATGACCGGATCGCCGGCGGCCAGGCAGCGCCGCGCATGCGCGATCGCCTTCAGCTCCAGGTGGCCGCCGCCGATCGTGCCGTGCACCGCGTCGTGCGTCACCAGCATGTGCGTGCCGCTCTCGCGCGGCACCGAGCCGCGGTGCGACAGCACCTGCACGTCCATCGCCGGGATGCCCGCGGCGAGCAGGGCCTCAGCCTGGTGACGTGCTGACATGCTCAGCCGACGCCGGGCCGCCCCAAGCCGGCTGAGCGCCCCCTCGGGGGGCAGGAACGCAGTGACGTGGGGGCGTCACCTCTCAGCCCATCACCAGCGGCAGCGGGCTGCTGACGACGGTGCCGATCAGTTCGTACATGCCCTCGTGCGTCAGCACGCCCGCCAGCACCAGCTTGGGCCGGCGCAGCAGCGGCTTCACGCGCGCGAGCAGGGATCGCCAGCTGCGGTGCAGCCCGACGCGCAGCCGGTTGGTCGCGGTGTCGCGCAGGATCAGCAGCGAGGTCTCCTCGCGCACCTCGGTCGCGAACTGGCGCTTGTACTCCGACACGCCGATGCCGAAGTTCAGCGTCTGCGGCGCCTGGTGCGCGATCAGGTCCTCGATCAGGCGGTACAGCAGCACCGTGCCGGGGCTGAACTTCGCCAGCTCGGCGTCATGCCCGATGTCGGCGTAGTGGAACACGCCGCGCCCCTGGTAGCCCAGCACGAAGGCCAGCGCCCGGCCGCCGCTGCGCAGCACGTAGCTGCGAAGCAGTCCGCGCCGCGCCAGGTCGGCCAGCCGCAGGCCGATGTCGGCGCGCTCGATGCCCAGCGGCCCGATCGCCTGGTGCTGCCAGGTGCGCTGCGCGATGTGCTGCGCCTGGCGCACGAATTCGTCGACCTGCTCTTCGCGCTCGACGCGCACCAGCTCCAGTCCGCCCAGCTGTTCTTCGAGCACCCGCACCTGGCGGCGCAGGTTGTAGCGCTTCTTGCTGCCGAAACGCGCCAGGTAGGCGTCGAAGCTGTCTGGCAGCGCGATCGTGTAGAGCGGGCGCTTGCCATGCTCGCTGTACAGCAGCGAACCCTTGCGCTCGCGCAGCGCGGCCTCCCAGCCGGCCCAGGCTTCGCAGCCGGCCGGCACGCCCTTCAGGAACAGCGCGTCCAGGTCGGGCCGCTCGCGCCACAGCCGTTCCACCACGTCGGCCAGCGCGCCGGGGCGGCCGCTGGCAAGCGGGGCGCCGCCCAGCAGGTGCGCGGCGCGCAGCTTCATCGTCGCGAAGGTGTGGCGCCCGGCCGAGAAGGCCAGCGCATACGGCTGCACGTCCATCGGCACCACGCCGACCTCGGCCCCGGCCTGCGCCGGCAGCACGCCCAGCAGCAGGTCATCGGACGGGCGCGTGCTGACCAGGTGGCTCCACCATTCGGGCGACTGGTAGATGCGGTAGACGTGGTCGCTCGACCGCAGCAGGCCGTCCCAGCCCTGGATCAGCCGGGCATCGCGCCCGGCGTCCATCGTTCGGGAAAACACCACCGCCGCGACGGAGGCGAGGATGGGGGCGGCGGCGGACGTTGTGGCGCTCATCGGATGCGGCTCGTGGGGTCAGGGTGCAAATCGCCACGAAGAATAGCCAGCGGCGCGTCAAAGCCGTCTCCCTTGCCCCGGGGGTTTCGCCGTGAATACTGCACGGATCGCACCGCACGCGTCCTTATCCGACCTGCCGCACCGCGGTGATCGCGTCCAGGATCGCCTCGCTGGTGGCCGGTGCGCGCAGCGGCGGGTCGACCCGGTGCCCGCCCACCGCCGACACCGCGTCGCGGATCGCGAAGAACACCGAGAACGGCAGCAGCAGCGGCGGCTCGCCGACCGCCTTGCTGCGGTGGATGCTGTCCTCGACGTTGTCGCCGTCGAACAGCTGCACGTCGAACACCGGCGGGCAGTCGTTGGCGGTCGGGATCTTGTAGGTGCTGGGTGCATGCGTCATCAGCAGCCCGCTCTGCGGATGCCACACCAGCTCTTCGGTGGTCAGCCAGCCCATGCCCTGGATGAAGGCGCCTTCCACCTGGCCGATGTCGACCGCGGGGTTCAGCGAGCGGCCGGCATCGTGCAGCAGGTCGGCGCGCAGCAGCTTCCACTCGCCGGTCAGCGTGTCCACCACCACCTCGCTCACCGCCGCGCCGTACGCGAAGTAGTAGAACGGCCGGCCCGTCAGCGTCGCGCTGTCCCAGTGCAGCCCGGGCGTCGCGTAGAAGCCGTCGGACCACAGCTGCACGCGCGCCAGGTACGCCTGCATCACCAGCTCGCCGAAGCCGATGCGCCCTGCAGGCCCCACCACCTCGTCGTTGGCGAAGCGCAGCTCGCCGGCGCGGCAGCCCAGGCGCTGCGCGGCCACGTCGGCCAGCCGCTCGCGGATCTGCCGCGCTGCGTCCTGCGCCGCCTTGCCGTTCAGGTCGCTGCCGGTGGACGCGGCGGTGGCCGAGGTGTTGACCACCTTGTGCGTGTCGGTCGCGCTGACGCGCACGCGCTCGAAGCCGACGCCCAGCTCGTGCGCCACCACCTGCGCCACCTTGGTGTTGAGCCCCTGGCCCATCTCGGTGCCGCCGTGGTTCACCAGGATCGACCCGTCGGCATACACGTGCACCAGCGCGCCGGCCTGGTTCAGGTGCTTGACGTTGAACGAGATGCCGAACTTGACCGGCGTGAACGCGAGGCCGCGCTGCAGCACCGGGCTCGTGCGGTTGAACTCGGCGATGGCGGCGCGTCGTTCGCGGTAGCCGCTGCTCGCCTCCAGCTGGTCGCACAGCTCGTGCAGGATGTTGTCGTCCACCGGCTGCCGGTACGGCGTCACGTGGTTCGTGCCCTTGCCGTAGAAGTTGGCGCGGCGCACGTCCAGCGCGTCCTTGCCGAGCGCGCGCGCGATGCTGTCGACGATGTTCTCGATCGCGATCGCGCCCTGCGGCCCGCCGAAGCCGCGGAAGGCGGTGTTGCTCTGCGTGTTCGTCTTGCCGCAGTAGCCGTGCATGGCCACGTCGGGCAGCCAGTAGGCGTTGTCGAAGTGGCACAGCGCGCGCGTCATCACCGGGCCCGACAGGTCGGCCGAGTGGCCGGCGCGCGACACCATCGTGATCTCGCTGCCGAGGACGCGGCCGTCGTCGTCGTAGCCCACCTCGTACTCGTACCAGAAGCAGTGGCGCCGCCCGGTGATCAAAAAGTCGTCGTCGCGGTCGACCCGCAGCTTGACCGGCCGGTGCAGCTTCTGCGCCGCCACCGCCGCCACGCAGGCGAACAGCGCCGACTGCGATTCCTTGCCGCCGAAGCCTCCCCCCATGCGCCGGCATTCGACCTGCACGTGGTGCGCGTTCAGCTTCAGCGCATGCGCCACCACGTGCTGCATCTCGCTCGGGTGCTGCGTCGAGCAGTGCAGCAGCAGGCCCCGGTCTTCCTTCGGGATCGCGTAGCTGATCTGGCCTTCGAGGTAGAACTGCTCCTGGCCGCCGACGTCCAGCGTGCCGGACAGCTTGTGCGGTGCCGCGTCGATGGCGGCGCGCGCACCGCCCTCGCGCGTGCTGCGCACCAGGTGCATCGGCGGCAGCACGTACTGGCCGGCGGCATGCGCGGCCTGCGGCGTCAGGATCGGCGGCAGCGGGTCGATCTTCAGCACCGCCTTCGCCTGCGCGGCGGCGCGGCGTGCGGCATCGCGCGTGGCCGCGATCACCGCGAACACCGGCTGGCCGAGGTAGCGCACCTCGCCGTCGGCGAGGATCGGATCATCGTGCAGGATCGCGCCGCAGTCGTTCGGGCCGGGGATGTCGGCCGCCGTCAGCACCGCGACCACGCCCGGCTGCGCGCGCAGCAGCGCCAGGTCGAGCGCGGTGATCCGGCCGTGCGCCACCGGCGACAGCCCGAGCGCCGCGTGCAGCGTGCCGGCCAGCTCGGGCAGGTCGTCGATGTAGGCGGCCTCGCCGGCCACGTGCAGGTGCGCCGATTCGTGCGGCCGGCTGATGCCCACGCGCGCGCCGTCGCGCAGCGCGGCGGTCTCGGCGTCGGCATCGATGCGGCGCTGCAAAAAGGCGTCGAGCGGCTTGTTCATGCGGCGGCGCTCCAGACGCTGGTGGCGCTTTGCGGCAGCGCGTCGGTGGCGCGCGTCTCCAGCCAGAAGCGGCGCAGCAGGTTCTGCGCGACCTGCAGCCGGTAGGCGGCGCTCGCCCGCATGTCGGTCAGCGGCTTGAAGTCTTCGGCCAGCGCCTGTTGCGCGGCCTGCAGTGCGGCCTCGTCCCAGGTCCGACCTTGCAGCACCGCCTCGGCCCCCGCCGCGCGCTTGACGATGGCGGCCATGCCGCCGTAGGCCAGCCGGACCTGCGCGACGGCGCCGCCCGCATCGAGTTCGATCGACAACCCGGCGCACACCGCCGAGATGTCGCAGTCGAAGCGCTTGCTGATCTTGTAGGCGCGCGTGTGCCGCGCTGCCACCGCCAGCGGCACGACGATCTCCTGCACGAACTCGCCCGGCTGCAGCAGGCTCTTCATGTAGTCGACATAGAACGACGCGAGCGGCACGCGCCGCGCCTTGCTGCCGCGGCGCAGCACCAGCTCGGCATCCAGCGCCAGCAGCACCGGCGCGCTGTCGCCGATCGGCGAGCCGTTGGCGACGTTGCCACCCATCGTGCCGGCATGGCGGATCGGCGGCGACGCGAAGCGCAGCCACACCTCGGTCAACCCGCCGATGCGCTGCGCGAGCGCGGCCCAGGCGTCTTCGAGCGACGCACCGGCGCCGATGTGCAGGTGGCCGTCGCGCTCGGCGATGCGCTTCAGCTCGGCCACGTCGCCCAGGTAGACGATCGCGCCCAGGTCGCGGAACTGCTTGTTGACCCACAGCCCGATGTCGGTGGAACCGGCCAGCAGCGTGGCCTTGGGGTGCTGCTCGAGCAGCGCGGCCAGCGCATCCAGCGAACGCGGTGCGAAGAAGTCGTCGACGCGCGGCGCACCCGCGCGCTGTCGGTTGAAGCCGGCGTAGTGCAGGCCGTCGCCGCCCTGCAGCCCCCGCAGCGCGGCGAGCACCGGCGCCGTGTCCAGCGGCACGGCCGGCAACTCGAACATGCGCTGCCCGGCATCCAGGATCGGCCGGTAGCCGGTGCAGCGGCACAGGTTGCCCGACAGTTCGTCGGCCAGTTCGCGGCGCGTCGGCGGGGCGCCGCAGGCGCGGTGGCGCTGGTAGCTGTCCCACAGCGACATCACGAAGCCCGGCGTGCAGAAACCGCACTGCGAACCATGGCAATCGACCATCGCCTGCTGCACCGGATGCAGCGCGCCGGAGGCGGGGTCCTTCAGGTCCTCGACGGTGAACAAGGCCTTGCCGGCCAGCGTCGGCAGGAACTGGATGCAGGCGTTGACGGTGTGCAGCGCGAGCCCGCCCACCACCTGCGACGCCGGCGTGTGCGGCCCCGGCAGCTCGCCGATGACCACGGTGCAGGCGCCGCAATCGCCTTCGTTGCAGCCCTCCTTGGTGCCGGTGCAATGCGCGTCCTCGCGCAGCCAGTCGAGCACCGAACGCGTGGGATGCACGCCGCTCACGTCGACGAGTTCGCCACGGTGATAGAACCGGATGCCTTGGGTACTCATGGAAAACCTGGGTTGCTCGACAAGCATAGGAACAGACTCCCGAAAGGTAAACCGTCCCGCCGCCGTCGTTATACGATGCGGCCCATATCATCTATCAGCCAGCGGCCATGGCGCAGCGCGCGGATTTCGACAAGATCGAGCTCTACCTCATCCGGGTCCTGCACACCTTGATCACCGAACGCAATGTTTCGCGGGCGGCGCTTCGCCTGCGCAGCACCCAGCCCGCCGTCAGTGCCCAATTGAAGCGCCTGCGCGCGCTCACCGGTGACCCCTTGCTGGTGCGCGCCGGCCACGGCATGACACCCACCGCCACGGCACTGCAATTGGTGGGCCCGGCCACGGCACTGCTGGCCGAGGCCGACCGGCTGTTCAGCCCGCGCAGCCGCGCCCAGGGCTTCGACCCGCTGACCAGCACCGACACCTTCCGCATCGCGGCCAGCGACTACCTGGACCCGCTGTTCCTGCCCCAGCTCGTGACCGCGCTGAAGCACGGCGCGCCCGGCGTGCGCATCGAGCTGCTGCCGCTGACGGGCGAGTTCGACCACCGGCGCGCGCTGGCGCGCGGCGAGGTCGACCTGGTGATCGGCAACTGGCTCGAGCCGCCCGGCGAGCTGCACCTGGGCCGGCTGCTCAGCGACGAGGTGGTGTGCCTGGTCGCGGCCGACCACCCGGCGACGCGCGGCCGCGCCTGGAGCGTCGACAAGTACCTGGCCTGCGAACACGTCGCGCCGACGCCCACCCATGCCGGCGCGCGCGGCGTCATCGACGAGCACCTCGACCGCCAGGGCCTGGCGCGCGACATCGTGGTGCGCAGCGCCCATTTCGGGCTGATCCCCGACATGGTGGCACGCAGCCTGCTGGTGCTGACGACCGGCAAGCTGTTCTGCTCGCGCTACCTGGGAAGCCTGCCGGTGCGCATCGTGCGCTGCCCGGTGGCCTTTCCGGCGCTCACCTACTACCAGCTGTGGCACGACCTGACGCATGCGTCGGCGGCGATGCGCTGGCTGCGCGAACAGGTGCGCGACGCTGCCCGCAGCCTGAGGACGAACGAATGACCGCCAACCGCATCGCGCTGCGCGCCGACCTGCTCGATTTCACCGCGTCCCCCGACTGGGGCGACGTCGATTCCCCGGCCGTGCGCTTTCGCCCCGACCACTGGCTGCTGGTCGAGGCCGGCCGCATCGTCGGCGCCCAGCCCGGCACGCCGGACGCCAGCTGGCAGCTGCACGACCACCGCGGCCGGCTGCTGATGCCCGGCTTCATCGACACCCACGTGCACAGCCCGCAGCTGGACGTGATCGCGAGCTACGGCACGGCGCTGCTCGACTGGCTGGACACCTACACCTTCCCGGCCGAGCGCCGCTATGCCGATGCCGGCGAGGCCGAACGCGGCGCGGCGCGCTTCCTGGATGCGCTGCTGGCGCACGGCACGACCAGCGCGGTGGTCTTCCCGACGGTGCACAAGGTCAGCGCCGACACGCTGTTCGCGGCCGCGCAGGCGCGCGGCATGCGGCTGGTCACCGGCAAGGTGCTGATGGACCGGCATGCACCCGACGGGCTGCGCGACGACGTCGACCAGGCCGAGCGCGATTGCGTCGAGCTGATCGAGCGCTGGCACGGCACCGGCCGGCTGGCCTATGCGGTGACGGTGCGCTTCGCGCCGACCAGCACGCCGGCCCAGCTGGCGATGGCCGGGCGGCTGTGCGCCGCGTACCCGGGCGTCTTCATGCAGACCCACGTGGCCGAGAACCGCGACGAGGTGCTGTGGGTGGCCGAGCTGTTCCCCGAGGCGCGCAGCTACCTCGACGTCTACGCCCGCGCCGGGCTGCTGAACGAGCGCAGCGTGCTGGCGCACGGCATCTGGCTGGACGATGCGGACCGGGCCGCCATCCAGGCCAGCGGGGCGCAGATCGCCCACAGTCCGTCGTCCAACCTGTTCCTCGGCAGCGGGCTGTTCGGCTGGCGCGCGGCCGAGGCGGCGGGCTGCATGGTGAGCCTGGCGACCGACGTGGGCGGCGGCACCAGTTTGTCGATGCTGCGCGCGGCGAGCGATGCCTACCGGGTGCAGGCGATGGCCGGCGAGCGGCTGACGGCGTGGAAGGCCTTGCACGCCGCGACGCGCGGCGCGGCGAAGGCGCTGGGGCTTGCGGACGAGATCGGCTCGCTGGAGGTGGGGCGGGTCGCCGACCTGTGCGTCTGGGACTGGGCCGTCGGGCCGGTGGCCGAGCGGCGCATGGAGGTGGCGCGGGGCTTGCATGAGAAGGTCTTTGCGTGGATGACGCTCGGGGATGAGCGGAACCTCGTGCAGACCTGGATCGAAGGGCGCCAGCGCCATGTGCGGTGATCCCGGATGCCAATCCGGGTCGTCGCCAGAGCACAATCCCAGCCGCCCGCGGAGACAAGCATGTTGCGCCTAGAGTTGATCGACATCAGCAAGACCTACCCCGCCGTCAAGGCCAACGACCGCGTCTGCCTGCGCGTCAAGCCCGGCGAGATCCATGCCGTGCTCGGCGAGAACGGGGCCGGCAAGTCGACCATGATGAAGATGATCTACGGCGCGGTCCGTCCCGACGAGGGCACGATCCGCTGGAACGGCCAGCCGGTCGAGATCCGCAACCCGCAGGAGGCGCGCGCGCTGGGCATCAGCATGGTGTTCCAGCACTTCAGCCTGTTCGACACCCTCACCGCCGCCGAGAACGTCTGGCTCGGCCTCGACAAGTCGCTGACGCTGGCCGCCGTGACGCAGCGCATCACCGAGGTCGCCCGCGTCTACGGCCTCGACGTCGACCCGCTGCGCCCGGTGCACACGCTGTCGGTCGGCGAACGCCAGCGCGTCGAGATCGTGCGTGCGCTGATGACCCACCCGAAGCTGCTCATCCTCGACGAACCCACCTCGGTGCTGACGCCGCAGGCGGTCGAGACGCTGTTCGTCACGCTGCGCCAGCTGGCCAGCGAAGGCTGCAGCATCCTCTACATCAGCCACAAGCTCGACGAGATCCGCGCGCTGTGCCACCACTGCACCGTGCTGCGCGGCGGCCGCGTCACCGGCGAGGTCGACCCGACGCTGGAGACCAACGCCAGCCTGTCGCGCCTGATGATCGGCGCCGAGCCGCCGCAGCTGCAGCACCTGCAGGCGCGGCTGGGCGACGTGGCCCTGTCGGTGCGCGAGCTGGCGCTGCCCAAGCTCGACCAGTTCGGCATGGACCTGCGCGAGATCAGCTTCGATGTGCGCTGCGGCGAGATCCTCGGCATCGCCGGCGTCTCCGGCAACGGCCAGCAGGAGCTGATGGCCGCGCTGTCCGGCGAAGACCCGCGCGCCGCGCCCGACAGCATCCGCCTGTTCGACCGCCCGATCGGCCGCCAGTCGCCGCGCCGCCGCCGCGCGCAGGGCCTGCACTTCGTGCCCGAGGAGCGCCTGGGCCGCGGCGCGGTGCCGACGCTGTCGCTGGCGCAGAACACGCTGCTCACGCGCACCGCCGCGGTGTCGGGCCAGGGCTGGATCCGCACCGGCGAGGTCGCGGCGCTGGCGCAGCGGCTGATCGAGCGCTTCAACGTCAAGGCCGGCGGCCCGGATGCCCCCGCGAAGAGCCTGTCCGGCGGCAACCTGCAGAAGTTCATCGTCGGGCGCGAGATCGACGCCGCGCCGCGCCTCTTGATCGTCTCGCAGCCCACCTGGGGCGTCGACGTCGGCGCCGCGGCGCAGATCCGCGGCGAGCTGCTGAAGCTGCGCGACGCGGGCTGCGCGGTGCTGGTGGTCAGCGAAGAACTCGACGAACTGTTCGAGGTCTGCGACCGGCTGGTCGTCATCGCGCAGGGCCGCGTGTCGCCGCCGATCGCCACCTCGCAGGCCACGGTGGAGCAGATCGGCGAATGGATGAGCGGGTTGTGGACCAAGCGCGGCGCGGCCTTCCACCAGGAGGCGAACCATGCTGAAGCTTGAGGCGCGGCCGGCGCAGAGCCGGGTCATGTCGATCGCGTCGCCGCTGCTGGCGCTGGGCATCACCGTCGTGCTCGGCGTGGTGCTGTTCCTGCTGCTCGGCAAGGACCCGCTGCGCGGCCTGCAGGTGTTCTTCGTCGAGCCGCTGAAGAGCGCCTACGCGCTGTCCGAGCTGGCGGTGAAGGCGACGCCGCTGCTGCTGATCGCGCTGGGTCTGGCGGTGTGCTTCCGCTCCAACGTGTGGAACATCGGTGCCGAGGGCCAGTTCGTGATCGGCGCGATCGCGGCCGGCGGGGTGGCCATGCTGGCCGAGCCCGGCACGGGGCGCTGGATCGTCGTGCCCATCCTGCTGGCCGGCATGCTGGGCGGCATGGCCTGGGCCGGCATCGTCGCGCTGCTGCGCGACCGCTTCAACGCGAGCGAGATCCTGGTCAGCCTGATGCTGGTCTACGTGGCCGACCAGGTGCTGGGCTACCTGGTCTACGGGCCCTGGAAGGACCCGAACGGCTACAACTTCCCGCAGACCATCACCTTCCTCGACGCGACCAAGGTGCCGCGCCTGGTCAGCGGGCTGCGCGTCAACATCGGCCTGGTGATCGCGCTGCTGGCGGTGGCGGCGTTCTGGGCCTTCCTGTTCCGCACCTATGCCGGCTTCCAGCTGCAGGTGGGCGGGCTCGCGCCGGCAGCCGCCCGCTATGCAGGCTTCTCGTCGCGCCGCGCGCTGTGGACCGCGCTGCTCGGCTCGGGCGGCATGGCGGGGCTGGCCGGCGCGCTCGAAGCCGCCGGGCCGCTGGGCCAGCTGACGCCGCACGTGCCGGCCGGCTACGGCTTCGCGGCCATCATCGTCGCCTTCGTCGGCCGGCTGCACCCGGTGGGCATCGTGTTCTCGGCCATCCTGATGAGCATGTTCTACATCGGCGGCGAGCTGGCGCAGTCGCGCCTGGGCCTGCCCAAGTCGCTGACCGGCGTGTTCCAGGGCTTGCTGCTGTTCACGCTGCTGGCCTGCGACACGCTGATCCACTACCGCATCCGCTGGAAGCCGGCGCACGTGCCGGTGCCGGCCGCCGCGCCGCCGGCCGCCTCCTCCACCGCCGAAGGACAAGCCTGATGGACGCCGTCGCCCTGCTGATCGCCGCCACGCTGAACTCCGGCACCGTGCTCGCGTTCGCGGCGCTCGGGCTGCTGATCAACGAACGCGCCGGCATCGTCAACCTCGGCGCCGAGGGGCTGATGCTGATCGCCGCGATCGCCGGCTTCGCGACCGCGGTGCACACCGGCAGCGACTGGCTGGCCTTCGCGGCCGGTGCCGGTGCCGGCGCGCTGCTGGCCGCGGCCTTCGGCGTGCTGGTGATCTGGCTCAACACCAACCAGTACGCCACCGGCCTCGCGCTCAGCCTGTTCGGCAGCGGCTTCTCGGCCTTCGTCGGCATCGGCTACGTGCAGGAGAAGCTGTCGGAGCGGCCGCACTTCCAGGTGCCCTGGCTGGCCGACATCCCGCTGCTCGGCCCGGCGCTGTTCCGCCAGCACCCGATGGTGTATGCGGCGATCGCGCTGACGGTCGCGCTGGCCTGGTTCCTGTACCGCTCGCGCGCCGGACTGGTGCTGCGCGCGGTCGGCGAATCGCCCGAATCGGCGCATGCGCTGGGCTACCCGGTGCGCCGCATCCGGCTGCTCGCGGTGGTGGTGGGCGGCGCGCTGTGCGGGCTGTCGGGCGCCTACATCTCGGTCGTCTACACGCCGCTGTGGGTCGAGGGCATGATCGCCGGCAAGGGCTGGATCGCGCTGGCCCTCACCACCTTCGCCACCTGGCGACCGGCACGCGTCTTGCTCGGCGCCTACCTGTTCGGCGGCGTGACCATGCTGCAGTTCTACCTGCAAGGCGAAGGCGTCCAGGTCTCGGCGCAGCTGCTGACGATGCTGCCCTACCTGTCCACCATCGTCGTGCTGGTGCTGATCTCGCGCAATGCCGGCTGGATCCGCGTGAACATGCCGGCCTCGCTGGGCAAGCCCTTCTTCCCCGGCTGACCGGGGTTTCACAACTGATAAATTCTCGCGTTCCTCACCCTGGAGTCCCCATGAACCCAATTTCCAAACGTGCCCTGCTGAAGCTCGCAGGGTGGAGCACGCTGGCGGCAGGCACCGCGCTGGTGGGTTGCGGCAAGAAGGAAGAAGCGCCCGCCCCGGCACCGGCCCCGGTGGCCGCCGCGTCGGCCGCAGCGCCCAAGCCCGAGCCGCTGAAGATCGCCTTCGCCTACGTCGGCCCGGTGGGCGACGGCGGCTGGACCTTCGCGCACGACAACGCGCGCAAGGCGCTCGAGAAGGAATTCGGCGACAAGATCCAGACCAGCTTCGTCGAGAAGGTGCCCGAGGCGGCCGATGCCGAGCGGGTGTTCCGCGACATGGCCAGCCAGGGCAACAAGCTGATCTTCGGCACCACCTTCGGCTACATGGAGCCGATGCTGAAGGTGGCGGCCGACCTGAAGGACGTGAAGTTCGAGCATGCCACCGGCTACAAGCAGGCCGAGAACATGCGCACCTACGACAGCCGCACCTATGAAGGCGCCTACATGGCGGGCGTGGTGGCCGGCGGCATGACCAAGAGCAACGTGCTGGGCGTGGTCGGCTCGATCCCCATCCCCGAGGTCATCCGCAACATCAACAGCTTCACGCTGGGCGCGCAGTCGGTGAACCCGAAGATCAAGACCAAGGTGGTCTGGGTCAACGAATGGTTCAACCCGCCGAAGGAAACCGAGGCCGCGCAATCGCTGATCAACGGCGGCGCCGACGTGCTGATGCAGAACACCGATTCGAGCGCGGTGCTGCAGACGGCCGAGAAGGCCGGCAAGTACGCCTTCGGCTGGGACAGCGACATGACGGCCTACGGCCCGAAGGCCCACCTGGCCTCGAGCATCATCAACTGGGCGCCGTACTACAAGAAGGCGACGCAGGATGCGCTGGACGGCAAGTGGGCCGGCAACAGCGCATCGTGGTGGGGCGTCAAGGAAGGCGCGATCGACCTGGTGTCGATCTCCGACAAGGTGCCCGCCGACCTGAAGGAGAAGGTCGAGAAGGTCAAGGCCGGCCTGAAGGACGGCACGTACGTGATCTGGAAGGGCCCGATCGTCGGCAACGACGGCAAGGAAGTGCTGAAGAAGGACGAGGTCGCCGACGACAAGTTCCTCGGCGGCGTGAAGTTCTTCGTCAAGGGCGTCGACGGTAAAGTGCCGGGCGGCAAGTAAGCCTTGATCGAAGCGACGCTGTGGCACCCGGTGGCCGACAGCGCCTCGCTGGGCGCTGGGCCGCTGGGCGTGCGGCTGTTGTCGCAGGACCTGGTGCTGTGGCGCGATGCCGCGGGCCAGGTGCGGGTCTTCACCGACCGCTGCCCGCACCGCGGCACGCGGCTGTCGCTGGGCCGCGTGGTGCAGCAGGACGGGCAGGCGGCGATCGAATGCCCGTACCACGGCTGGCGCTTCGCGGGTGACGGGCGCTGCGTGCTGGTCGCGTCGCAGCCGTCGTTCCAGCCGCCGGCCTCGCATGCGGCGTGTGCGCACCAAGCGCAGGAGGCCCACGGCCTGGTCTGGGTGCGGTTGCAGGGTGGTGACACGCCGCTGCCGGCCTTCGAGGCCGAGACCGACCCGCAGCTGCGCAAGCTGCTGTGCGGGCCGTACGACGTCGAGACCAGCGCCGGCCGCATCGTCGAGAACTTCCTGGACCTGTCGCACTTCGGCTTCGTGCACGACGGCTGGCTCGGCGAGCGGCAGCAGGTGCGCACGCCGGACTACGCCGTGCAGGCCACGCCGACGGGTTTTGTCGCCACCGGCTGCCAGGCCTGGCAGCCGAAGAGCAACCGGCTCGCCACCGAGGGCAGCTGGGTCGACTACCGCTACGAGCTGACGGCGCCGTTCAGCGCACTGCTGACGAAACTGCCGCAGGCGCAGGACGCGGCCCGCAACGACACGCGCGACGTGATCGGCCTGTTCGTCTGCCCGCTCGACGAGGAACGCAGCCGCGTGTGGTTCCGCCTTGCGGTGACCGATGCCGAATCGAGCGACGACGCGCTGCGCGCCTTCCAGCACACCATCTTCGCGCAGGACCAGCCCATCCTCGAGTCGCAGCGCCCGAAGCGCCTGCCGCTCGCCGGGGGCGAGGTGCACTGCGCGGCCGACCGCAGTTCGGCCGCCTACCGCCGCTTCCTGAACGAACGCGGCATCCGTTTTGGAGCCCTGACATGAACCTCGACGCCATCCCCCGCGACCGCCTGCCCGCGCTGCTGTGCGCGATGCCGAAGGCCGAGCTGCACATCCACATCGAGGGGTCGCTGGAGCCCGAGCTGATCTTCGCGCTGGCGCAGCGCAACGGGGTGTCGCTGCCGTACCCGAGCGTCGAAGCCTTGCGCCAGGCCTATGCCTTCACCGACCTGCAGAGCTTCCTCGACATCTACTACGCCGGCGCCAGCGTGCTGCTGAAGGAGGAGGACTTCTTCGACATGGCGATGGCCTACTTCCGCCGCGCGAAGGCCGACAACGTGGTGCATGCGGAGCTGTTCTTCGATCCGCAGACGCACACCGAGCGCGGCGTGCCTTTCAAGACGGTGATCGAGGGGCTGACGCGGGCCGGCGAGGCGGCGCGGCGCGAGCTGGGGGTCAGCAGCGCGCTGATCCTGTGCTTCCTGCGGCACCTGAGCGAAGAGGCGGCATTCGAGGTGCTGGAGCAGGCGCTGCCGTTCCGCGATCGCTTCATCGGCGTCGGGCTGGACAGCAGCGAGCGCGGGCATCCACCGGAGAAGTTCGCGCGGGTGTTCGCGAAGTGCCGGGAGCTCGGGCTGCGGCTCGTCGCGCATGCGGGCGAAGAAGGGCCGCCGGCCTACATCTGGAGTGCGCTCGACGTGCTGAAGGTGGAGCGCATCGACCACGGCGTGCGCTGCGTCGAGGACCCGGCGCTGGTGAAGCGGCTGGCGGCCGAGCGCGTTCCGTTGACGGTGTGCCCGCTGTCGAACGTGAAGCTGTGCGTCTACCCGACGATGGCGTCGCACCAGCTGGGCGCGCTGCTCGATGCGGGGCTGTGCGCGACGGTCAACTCGGACGACCCGGCGTACTTCGGCGGGTACATGAATGCGAACTTCCTGGCCACCTTCGAGGCGCTGCCGGCGCTGGGGGCACGGCAGGCGCACCAGCTGGCGAAGAACAGCTTCGAGGCGAGCTTCGTCGACGAGGCCACCAAGGCGGCGTGGAACCGCCAGCTCGACCAGGCCTTCGCGTGATCGTTCCGCCGCTCCCGGATTGCGCTTCGCTTCATCCGGGCTACAGGCCTGCTGGTCATGTAGCCCGGATGCCAATCCGGGGATCGTCGTTCACTCCCGCCACATGCGCCCCGCCCAATCCGAGAAGGTCTTGAGCCGCTGAGCTTCCGCCCCGTGGTTGCGCGCCGACATCACGCTCCAGGTGATGTACTGCTCGCCGGTCCAGTCCACCCAGCCGCCGACCAGGTGCGGCTGGCCCTTGCCGTTCAACGGCAGCGGCGTGCGCTTCGGATCCAGGCAGAAGCGGAAACCTGACTTGACTTCCGGCTCGCTGCCGAACAGCGCGTTCGGATCGCAGCGCCGCCACTGCTCGTAGGTGGTGTTCGCATACAGCGCGTTGTACAGCGAGATCGAGCTGTTGATGAACATCAGGTGCAGCCCCGGCGTCACCGCATCGAGCTGGCGGAAGCGCGACTTCTCCCAGTCGTCCGGCCCGCGGTCGACCACTTCGCCGACGCCCAGCTTGTGGATCGCGAGCGACGCGCGGCTCTGGTGCCCCACGTTGCGGAACAGGTCGGTCGGCGCCGCCGGATCGGGCTGGTTGAACGGCAGGTTGGTGTTGGCCAATTGCGCCAGCTTGGTCCGCACCTGGAAGTAGCGCGCCAGGTGCGAGGCCGACACCGCCGCCGGCGCCTTGGCCGTCACCAGGTCGTCGACCACCGCGGTCGTGAAGCCCATGTGGTACGGCCAGTCCATCGGCCCCATCGACGCGCCCGGCCAGCCCGGGTTCACCGTCATCTGCAGCTGGTACCACTGGTTGGTGCGGTAGAACGACACCAGCCGCGGCTCCCACGAGAAGTAGTTCTCGCGCCCGTTCGCCGGCACGTACAGGATGTGCGGCGCCATGTAGAACACGCTCGGCCAACTGAACGGCCAGCCCCGCTTCTCGCCGATGCCCACCCATTTGCCGGTCGCGTCGCGCGAACCGTGCAGCCAGTCCTGCCGCCCTTCCAGGCCATAGGTGTGGGCCAGCTCCCACTGCTTCACGCCCATCCAGCGGATCGCGCCGAACAGCGCGCGTTCGATGAAGGCCTCCTTCGTGAAGGCGGCCGGCAGGTTGGCCGCGCTCGCCGTCTGTGCCGACATCAGGGCCTGCAGCTTCCTGCCTCCGATCTCGCCGCCATACGGGTGGGCCGGATCGCCCGAAACGCGCGAGCCGCGCCCGCCTCCGGCAAAGTCGATGCTCTTCGCACCGACGTCCCCCAGCCAGTACTGCGCACGCTCGCGCAGCTCGGGCGTCAGGTGGCTCCAGTCGCCATACACGCCGTTCGGGTTCTGGTTGGCCTTCAGGAAGTCGCTGATGCGCTTGACCACCTTGATCGGGTTCGAACCGTCGTCGCCCTGGGTCTCGAACAGGCCTTGCGCCTGCCCGGCCTCGGGTGTCCAGATGTCCAGCGGGCTCTCGATCGGCAGCCACGCGCTCCAGTCGGGCAGCTGCAGCGGGATCGGCATCTCGCGCGTGTTCAGCACCTTGCCGGGGCTCGGGTCCATCGCGGCGTCGAGTTCGGCCTGCGTCACCGCGGCGCTGCTGTTCGCGGCCTTGCCGGTGAACACGTTGACGAAGGACTTGGCGTCCGGCAGCACCGCATCGATGCCGGCACCGGCCGCCCATTCGACCGTCGGCTTGCTGTCCAGCCCCGGGCCGGGCTGGTACGGCGGGTTCCATGGCGTGGCCTGCGCGACATGCGGCACCTTGGGGTATAGCGCGGCGCGCAGGTAGGCCGCGATCTGCCGGCCCTGCGTTTCGCTCAGCCCGTGGAAACGCGAGCGCTGCACGATCGAGTTGTTCGAGAAGTTGAAGTACTGCAGGTCGCGGCCGTCGCTCGCATGGCACGACGAGCAGGCGGCGCGGATCGTCGTGTTGACGATCGGCGACTTCTTCAGCAGGTTCTGCCCGCTCCACAAGGCCTGGCCGGCGCTGGCGTCGGCCGTCCAGGTGCGGCCCGCCTCCTTCTCGGATTGGATGTCGGCCCACTGGCGCGGCTGCGCGGCCGTGAGGTTGCGGCCGGACGCGTCCTGGAGTTGCAGGTCGAGGATGCGGTAGCCGTTGGAGCTGCCGTCGGTGCCGTTGAAGCGAAATTCGATGCGGTTGGCGGCGGGCTGCGCCACCAAGCGGGCGCGCGTCGTCGCATCCAGCGGCACGCGGAAGCGGATCGTCAGCAGGCCGCCGTTGACGCCGCCGTGCGCGCGCTCGACCTCGTCGAGCTGCACGCCGGCATCGCTGATGTCGATCCACGGCGCGGCGCTGCCGTTCGGGCCGCCGACGATGCGCAGGCTGGCCGCGATCTTCGTCAGCGGCTTGCTCAGCGCCTCGAACTCCGGCGAGTTGTAGAAGCCGCAGCGGTGGCAGCGCACGACCAGTTGACTGGCAGCGCCGAGCGATGCGCCATCGAGCGCGAGCTGGACCGGCACCACGGTGGGCGCGTCGGGGGCGCCGGCGCCGAGGACTTCGAGCGGCAGCGTCAGCGTGGGGGCCGGGCCGGGTGCAGGGGCAGGGGCAGGGGCAGGCGCGGGAGCAGGTGCCGGGCTCGGTGCAGGCGCCGGCGACGGGGCAGGCGATGGTGCCGGGCTGGGTGCGGGAGACGGCGCAGGCGCCGGGCTGGGCGCAGGTGCGGGGGATGGCGCAGGGGCCGGAGCAGGGGCCGGAGCGGGCGCCGGGGCTTGTGCATCCGTGGCCGCCAGCTGCCAGCGCTGGTTGTCGTTGTTGCCGCAGTCCCATTGCTGGATGCGGCCGCCGACCGCGGTGCTGAAGTCCTTGACGTCCAGGCACTTGCCGGTGTGCTTGGCCGCGATGCGGAAGCTGTCGCCGACGGGCATCACGCTGAAGCGCTGGTTGGCGCCGGCGCCGTAGCTCCACTGCTGGATCAGTGCGCCGTTGGCGGTGGAGATGTCGCTGACGTCCAGGCCCTTGCCGCTGTTGACGTTGCTGAACGAATAGCTGCCGTCGGCCGCGGCACGCACCTCGAAGCGCTGGCTCGCGGCGCCGCTGCAGGTGGCCTGCAGCGTCTTGGCGCCATCGGCGGTGCTGGCGCCTTCGATGTCCAGGCACAGCTTCGACTGCATGCCGCGCAGCGTGTACTGGCCGACGGCCAGCGCGCCACGGCTGCTGGCGCCGCGCGGGAAGAACAGGAACTGCTGCGCCGCGTCGGCCGTGTTGCAGCCGGACTGCTGCAGCTGTGCGCCGTCGGCAGTCGACTTGCCGGCGATCGTCACGCACTTGCCGCTGGCCGCGCTGACCAGCCGCACGCGGTTGCCTTGCGCGCGCCATGGCTTGAAGCGCTGCGCGGCGGTGTCGTTGTTGGTCCACTGGTGGATGGGCGCGCCGTCGGCCCCCGAGCTGCCCGACAGGTCGAACACCTGCCCGGTGCCGGCGTTGACCAGCTTGATGGTGCCACCGCTCTCGTTGGTCACGTCGAAGGCCTGGGTCAGGCTGTCGCCGCAGCCGGCCTGCTGGATGCGGCCGCCATCGGGGGCCGAGGGCACGGCATCGACGCACTTGCCGCTCTGGGCGTCGATCAGCACGTAGCGGCCGGCGACCAGCACCGGTGTCGCATCGGCACTGGCGGCGGCAGCCGTCTCGCGGTTCAACGCGGCATCGGGCGCGGAGGCGCTGTTCTGGTTGCCGCCGCCGCAGGCGCTCAACAACAGGCTGACGGCCAGGGCAACCGCGGTCGGCGCGGCGTGCAGGGTGGCGTGGTGGCGGAGCATGGCATCCCTCGCGAGTCTTGTTCGCAGAGGCCGTCGGTCGCCTCATGAAACCGGTTTGGATGAAACCGGTTCCATTCTTGCCGCGGGACCGATGCGATGCCCATCGCAAGAAGCAAGAGTGTGCAAGCAGGCGTAAGGCGTGTCCCATGCCCAAACGCGCAGCGCACCCCGAAGAATCAGGTCAACTTTCGTTCTTCTTCTCGGAGGGCGGAACAAAGCCGATGGGCCGCTTCGGAGGATCGGGCGGCATCATCAGCTCGCGCAGCGTGTCGAACACCTGCTTGAGCTGATGACGCGTGTTGCGACTGAAGGTGTCGCGATGCATGGCCAGCACCTCGGTCTTCTCTTCCAGTTCTTTCAGCCGCTGCGACAGCTCGCCATGCATCGAGACCAACTCACGCAGCCGCACGAAAGCGCGCACAACGTAGACCGACACTTCGATGGCACGGGGGCTGTTGAGGATGGTCGCGGCCATCAATGCCCCATGCTCAGTGAACGCGCGCGGGAGGTAGCGCCGGCCACCATGCCCTGTGGGCTCAGAACTTGAGGTCGCAAATTGCGACCTCAAGTCGGCGAACTCGTCTGCCGTCAGGCTGAACATGAAATCGCCCGGAAACTTGGGCAGATTGCGCTTGACGGCCTCGTTGAAACGTTTGGTCGGCACGTCATAGAGGGCGGCCAGATCCGCGTCGACGATCACACGCTGGCCACGAACGATGGCAATGCGCAAGGCAATCGCCTCGAGTGCCGGGAGTTGCTCGTTCCCGATCACGGCCGCTCCCACGACAGGTTGTGGAACGGGTGTGCTGTGGCCATGGCGGCGCACGTTATCGAGGCAGGCTTGGAGGGTCAAGCCAAGGCCGTCAGACATTTGTACCCGATTGACGGCGTCTCAGGAAAAATCGCGATCGTGCGCGGCAATCGCCTCGTCGACAGAGGCGAACCAGCCGGAGCGATCGCCGGGAGCAGCTTCGATGAGCAGCTCGACGAACCTGCCGTCAGAGTCGCGAAGCTGCTCGTCGTCGACGGGCAGCCTGAAGAAGTCGCAACTCTGGACCGTGACCTGTCCGGTGCTCACGTCCTGGAAGCAGCGGTACAAGATCGCGGTCTTGGCATCGCGCCGCTTCCAGACCTTGAGTTCAATGCAGGGATCGGTCATTTCGGCGTGTGGTTGCAAGTGCAGCCCGGTGAGTTCGGTCCCATGCTTTTGGAACATGCCCTCGATGCGGATCGTCGGCGAGTGCATCTCCGGATACTTGACGTCGTTCATGGCGTGGTCCAGCACCGCCACGTGAGACAGTCCCTGGGTGGCTTTCGATCGCGGGGCGATTGTCCTCGATGCGTCGGCCGACCGGGCTCGGCGTTTGAGGTCGCAAATTGCGGCCTCAAGTTCAAGGCGCCATCAGAAACCGCTCCACCACCGTCAACTGCTCCGGCACGTTCAAGGCCGGCGCATGCCCGCAGCCCGGCACCGTCACCACCTGCGCGCGCGGCCCGCGCCGGCGCATCTGCTCGGCCACCTCGGGCAGCAGCAGGTCCGAGTGCTCGCCGCGCAGGCACAGCACCGGCAGCGTCAGCGTGTCCCAGGCATCCCACAGCCGGTAGTCGTCATCGTGGTGGGTGAACTGCATCACCATCGCCGGGTCGTAGTGCGGCGTCACGCGGCCGTCGGGCAGGCGGCGCGTCGAGGTCTCGGTCAAACGTCGCCACTGCCCGTCGCTGAGCCAGCCGTACGGCTGGTAGATCTTGCGGAAGTACTGCTCCAGCTCGCTCACCGTCTCGAAGGCCGCCGGCCGCCCTGCATAGCCGCGGATGCGCGCCAGCGCCGGCTCGGCCAGCTCCGGGCCATTGTCGTTCAGCACCAGCTTGCGGATGCGCCCGCGCAAGGGTCCGGCCGCGGCCAGCGTGCCGATCGCCCCGCCCATCGACGTGCCCAGCCAGTGAAACTCGTGCAGCCCCAGCTGGTCGGCCAGCGAGACCGCCTGGCGCACGTAGAACGCCAGGCAGTACTCGCGCTCGGGCTCGCGGCTCCATTCGCTCAGGCCGCGGCCCAGCGTGTCCGGGCAGATCACCCGGTAGCGCTGCGACAGGTGCGCCGCCACCTCGTCCATGTCGCGGCAGGTGCGCGCGAGGCCGTGCCAGGCGATCACGGTCTCGCCGCGGCCGGCGCCCCACTCGGTGTAGTGGAGCTCGCGGCCTTCGCACGCCAGGTAGTGCGACGTGAACGACACCGTCGGCCTCAGTTCGGCACGGCCACGGCCGTGCCGCTGAAGCCGATCTGGTCCGCCACCAGCGGCGCTGCCAGGATTGCCGGCACGTTGCCCGACGTGATCGCCGGCGCCGCCCCCGGCACGCCGCCGCGCGGCGTCGCGCGCACCACCTGGCTCGGCGGCAGCGCGCTGCCGTTCTTCAGGTGTGCATACATCGCATCCATCGCCCGGTTGAAGTACACGTGCAGCGGCACGAAGCGCGTGTCGAAACCGGAGAACGACAGGAAGCCGTCGAAGTGCTGCGCATTCGTCACCTCGATGTAGCCGAGCTGGCTCGCTCCCGCCTCCACCGTCTTGTTGAACGCGACATAGGCCCGCGCGTTGTTGTTCACCGGCACCAGCGCATCGCTGCGGCCCGCCACCACCAGCGTCGGCTTGGCGCGCAGGTTGCCGTTCACCACCACCTCGGCCATGCCGGCCTGCACGGCCGCCGCCTGCGCGGCCGTCGGGCGCGTCGAGGTTTCCGTCGAGGTCAGCGGCGCCCCGGTCTCGTCGACGCCGGTCACCAGCGCGCGCTGGCACAGCGCGTTGTCGAGGCCGAAGTCCTGCACGCCGGTCGATTCGGACACCGCGAACGACCACTGCTTCGCACCGCCCACGGAGTCGTTGTAGACCACGCTGGCCGGCGCACCGTTGGCCGTGCCGTTGCCCACCGCAAAGCTCTGCGCCTTGCTGGCCGCGAGGATGGCGATCGGGTTGCCGCTCGCATCCACCTGCGCGAAGCTGGTGTGGCACAGGTTGTCGGTCACCGAGAAGCGGCCGTACATCATCGGGTACATCGCCGACAGGATCGGCCCGTTGCCCAGCGCGTAATGCGCGTTGTGCATCTGGTCGTTGTCGGCCGTCCAGCCGTAGGCGCGCAGCTTGGCCAGCGCATCCGCCGATTGCGCCGCGGTGTCCGCCCCGCTCACCAGGCCCTTGGCCGCGAGACCCGTACAGCGCGCCGTGGCCTTCGCGGTCTGCGCGGTGGCCACGAGGTAGTTGAAGGTCGAGGTCTCGGCCATCGCCGCGCCCGCGGCCAGCGCGGCACAGGGCTGGTAGAGGTTGCCGAAGGTCGTGAAGTCGCCCAGCTTCTTGCCGTAGCCGGTGACCGCGACGCCGCCGAACTGCACGCCGTAGCCGCTGGTGGTCGGCAGCTCGGTGACAGGCTCGCCGGCAACGACGCCGTCGATCAGCCCCGTGCTGTCGGCCTCGGCCGCGCGCAGCACCGCCGCGCCGCCGTTCGACACCGAGCCGGCGATCACCATCGTGTTCGCCGCGGTGAACGGCACCGGGGTGGCCGTGCTGCCGTAGCGGTCGTTCAAGGCATACAGCGCGTAGGCGGCCGCGCTCAGCGTGTCGCTGCCCCAGTCCTTCTCGGCGTTCTGCTGCGAATGCGCCTGCTTCAGCGACAGGCGGTTCGGGAACAGCACGTTGTAGGCGGCGCGGGCGCTGTCGCTCACCGCGGCGGCGAACGAGCCCAGCACGCCGGCCGCGGCACGCGTCGCACGCGTGCCGTCGATGCGGTTCACCGTGTCGTCCGTCATGTCGTACAGCCCCATGCCCTTGCCGGCATCGGTCAGCGCGACAGCACAGCCGTGCTTCAGGCCCCACTCGGCCGACGTGGCGATCGCGCCATACACGCCGCGCGAGCCGGACGACGGGCCGAGCACGATGCAGGGCGCGCTCGGGCTGAAGCTGTCGGGGATCTGCACCGCGATCACGACCCGCTTGGTGCCGGCCGCGTTGTCCAGCACCGCGACGTATTCGCGGCCCGGGATCAGGCCCTCGCCGGTCGTCGCCTGCCCGCCGGCATCGACGTTCGGCCCGTACAGCGTGCCGTAGCCGCCGGCCGCGCTGATGTCGACCAGGCCGCGGTAGTTGCTGAACAGCGCGTTGCGGCGCAGCTCGGCCGCGGTCGGGTTCAGCGGGTCGACATAGGCCGGCGCCGCGCCGCCCAGGCCGGTGCGGCCGAGGCCGGCGGTCAGCAGGTCTTGCGTCGCGGCGGTGCTGCCGGTGCCGGCGGTGGTGGCGGGATAGTCCGTCACCGCCTGCTGCGTGACGTGGGCGGGAATCGTGTTGACGGGCAAGGGCGTGTCGTCATCGCCGCAGCCGGCGAGGGCGACGGCCGACAGTCCGAGCACGGCGAGCGCGAGCGGGTGCAGGTTCATCTTCATGGTGATGTCTCCTTCTTGATGTGGTGGGCGGGCTGGCTTGTCTTCATCGCACGCAGCCGTCCCACGATCCCGTTCGGGAAGTGGTAGACCGACAGCACGAAGAGAACCCCGAGCCACAGCAGCCAGCGCTCGGGCGAGATCAGGGTGGAAAGAAGGGGCACGCCGTCGACCGCCGGGGCCGCGAGCTTCATCAGGTCTTGCAGGTAGCTCTGCGCCAGCACGAACAGCAGGCTGCCGACGACCGCGCCATACACCGTGCCCATGCCGCCGATCACGACGATCAGCAGCACGTCGAGCATGATCTCGAAGCTGAGCGAGGTGTCCGGCCCGTTGTAGCGCAGCCAGAGCGCAAGCAGGCAGCCGGCCAGCGTCGCGAACAGCGCCGACAACACATTGCCCAGCGTGCGGTACACCACCGTGCGGTAGCCGATGGCCTCGGCGCGAAACTCGTTCTCGCGGATCGCCTGCAGCACGCGGCCGAACGGCGAGTTGACGATGCGCAGCATCACCAGCACCAGCAGCGTCGCGCACGCGAACAGCAGCCAGTAGCTGGCGCGCCGGTCGGCCAGCGCCTCGGGCAACCGGAAGCTCAGGCCGTCCTCGCCGCCGGTCCATTCCGACAGCTGCGAGGCCAGCGTCAGGAAGGCCGAGGCCACCGCCAGCGTGATCATCGCGAAGAAGATCGCCTTCACGCGCAGGCCGAACAGCCCGATCAGCAGCGACAGCAGCAGGGATGCCGCCAGCGCCGCCGCCACGCCCACCGCCAGCGCGCCCCAGCCCGGCCCGAGCTGCGTGCTCGCGATCGCGATGCCGTAGGCACCGATGCCGAAGAACATCGTGTGCGCGAAGCTGACGATGCCGGTGTAGCCGAGCAGCAGGTCGAAGCTCGCCACCAGCACGATGAAGACCAGCACCTTGGCCGCGACGTTCAAGGCCTTGGTGCCCGGAAAGACGAGCGGCGCGACGGCCAGGCCCAGCACGATCAGCACCAGCAGCACGGCCAGCACGCGGCTGCGCGGCAAGTCATGCGAGAGCAGGCGGGCGATCATCGCGAGGTCACCGGATAGAGCCCGCGCGGGCGCCACAGCAGCACCAGCACCATCAGGCCGATGTTCGAGAACAGGGCAAGCTTGGGCCACAGGAAGCCGGTGTAGTTGGCCAGCAGCCCGACCAGCAGCGCGCCGGCAAGGCAACCGAGCGTCGAGCCCAGCCCGCCGATGATGATCACGATGAAGATCAGCACGTTCAGCTGCGCGCCGATCTGCGGCACCACGCCCTGCTGGTACAGCGCCCACAGCGCACCGCCCAGGCCGGCCAGCGCCGAGCCGGCGACGAACACGCCGACGAAGAGCCGGCGGATCGGGTAGCCCAGGCTCTCGACCATCTCGCGGTCCTGCACGCCGGCGCGCACCAGCAGGCCGAGCTTGGTGCGGTTCAGCAGGTACAGCATCGCCACCAGCACGAGCGCGCCCAGGCCGGTGGCGAGCAGGCGGAATTTCTCGACGCTGGCATCGCCCAGGGCGAGCACGCCGCGCAGTGCCGCGGGCAGCGACAGCGGCACCAGGGCGGGCCCCCAGATCGCCTTGATCAGCTCCTCGCCGATGATCATGCCGCCCATCGTGATCAGGATCTGCTTCAGGTGCTGGCCGTAGACCGGCCGCACCAGCACGCGCTCGAAGGCCCAGCCGACGGCGGCGGCCAGCGCCATCGCGGCCAGCATCGCCGGCAACAGCGCGGCGAGGTTGAGCCACAGGCTGTCGGCGCCGGTCCAGTCGGCCAGGCCGCCGAGCACGCTGGTCGCGATGAAGGCGCCGAACGCGATGAACACGCCGTGGCCGAAGTTCAGCACGTCCATCAGCCCGAACACCAGCGTCAGGCCCGACGCGACGATGAAGACGATCATGCCCATCGCGAGGCCGGCCACCGTGAGCGTGAGCCAGGTCGACGATGTGCCGACCAGCGGCCAGGCCGCGAGCGCGAGCGCCGGCACCAAGGCGAGCGGAACGACATCGAAGCGGGTGCGTGGCAAGGTCGCGCTCATTGGTGCGCCCCCAGCGACAGGCCCAGCAGCCGCTGCTGCAACGCGTCGTCGTCCACCAGCGCGGCCATTGACCCGCGGTGCACGACGCGGCCGTTGTCCATCACCGCGACGTGGTCGCCCAGCGCGCGCGCCAGCGCGAAATTCTGCTCCACCAGCAGCAGGGTGGTCTGCGTTGCCTTCATCTCGCGCAGCGCCGCGATCAGGTTCTGCACGATGGCCGGCGCCAGGCCCTTGCTCGGTTCGTCGACCAGCAGCAGCCGGCGCGGCTCGATCATCGCGCGCGCGATCGCGAGCATCTGCTTCTGCCCGCCCGACAGCGCGCCGGCCGGGTGCAGCCAGAACGTGCGCAGCGCCGGGAACAGGCCGCACAGCCAGTCCAGCCGCTGCGTGTCGATGTCGTCCAGCGTGCGCGCGCCGCGTGCCGCGAGCAGCAGGTTCTCGCGCACCGTCAGGTCGCCGAAGATGCCCATGTTCTCGGGCACGTAGGCGACGCCGCACTGTGCGATGGCGGGCGTGCCGAGGCGCGTGATGTCCTGGCCGCCGAAGGCGATGCGGCCGGCCGAGGCCGCCCACAGGCCCATGATGGTGCGCAGCGTCGTGGTCTTGCCGGCGCCGTTGCGGCCCAGCAGCATCGTCACCTGGCCGGCCGGCACCTCGAGGTCGACGCCGTGCAGGATGTGGTACGCGCCGATGTGGGTGTGGACACCCTGCAGGCTCAGCGTCATGCGGCGAGCCCCAGGTAGGCCTGCTGCACGATCGGCGAGGCGATCACGAGCTCGGGGTCGCCATCGGCCACCAGCTGCCCGTTGTGCAGCACGACGATGCGGTCGGCCAGCTCGCGCACCACGTCCATCTTGTGCTCGACCAGCAGGATCGCGCAGTCGCGTCGGGCCTTCAGCGCGCGGATCAGGTCGAGCACCACCGGCACCTCGTCGACGCTCATGCCGGCGGTCGGTTCGTCGAACATGAAGACGCGCGGTTGCAGCGCCATCAGCATCGCGACCTCGAGCTTGCGCTGGTCGCCATGCGGCAGGCTGCCGGCCAGCGCATCGGCCTGGCCCGCCAGGCGCACCTGCTCGAGCAGCGCCTGCGTGCGGTCCAGCACCTCGCGGTGGTCGCGCCACACCGACCACAGGTTCAGCCCGAGCCGCGCGCGCGATTGCACGACCAGCCGCACGTTCTCGCGCACCGGCAGGCCGGGGAACAGCTGCGTCAGCTGGAAGGCGCGGCCGATGCCGCGGTGGGTGCGCGCCGCCGGGCCCTCGGCGGTGATGTCGACGCCATCCAGCCGCACGCGGCCGGCGCTGGCACGCAACTGGCCGGAGACGAGGTTGAAGTAGGTCGTCTTGCCGGCGCCGTTGGGCCCGACGATGGCCGTCAGCGTGCCCGCCTCGAACGCGCAGCTGACGCGGTCCACCGCGACGTGGCCGCCGAAGCGGATGGTGAGGTCCTCAGTCTCGAGCATCGGGGCGGTCAGGGGCAGGTCCCGATGACGTAGAAGTTGGCCCCGGTCATCTTCAGCGTCGTCGTGACGAACAGGTTCCACAGCCCCATGTTCTGGTTCGACCCGTTGGCCAGCGCATAGCCGCCCTGCACGTGCGCCCGGTTGGCCGCGACGTGCGCATAGTTGCTCGCGGTGGTACAGGTGGCGGCCGGTGGCGCGCCGGTGGTGGTGCCGGTGGCTGGTGCCGACGACGCCCCTTCCACGCCGCCGCCATCCACCGCCTTCACCGTCCACGAATAGGTGGTGCCGGCGGCCAGGCCGGTGTCGGTGTAGCTCGTTCCGGCGACGAGGCTCGCATTGACCTTGCTGCCGCCGCGGTACACGTTGTAGCCGCTCGCGCCGGTGACGCTGCCCCAGCCGATCACCATGCTGCCGGCGGTGGCGCCCGAGGTGCCGACGCCGGTGGGGGCCGGCAGCCCGGACGGTGCCGAGCCGCTGCCCAGCGTCGTCATCATCGCGCGCACCGCCGCCATCTGCGGGCCGGACTTCTTCGCGTAGTTCGCGTTGTCGTAGCCCCACCAGTCCCAGCAGCTGTTGGTGGCCTGGGTGCTGGTCTGCGGGTACAGCACCACCATGTCGTTGGTGTCGGCCCAGCGGTTGTAGCCGGTGTTGCGCACGTACTGCTGGCCGACCAGCGCGGTGTTCTGCTGGCAGCCGTGGAACACCACGTGCAGCTTGCACACCGTGCCCGCGCTGCAGCTCTGCGGCACGTAGACCCAGCCGGTCGTGGCCATGCCGTGGCCCGAGACGAAGGCGGTCTGGTCGAACTCGGTGAACGTGCCCGACAGCGTGCCGTCGTTGCGCGCGTTCAGCGGGCCATGCAGCTGCTTCAGGATCTCGCCGGCGAGGTCGAAGTCGCAGTCGTTGATGTAGGGCGACGCGGTGCTGCCGCAGCTGCTGCCATAGTCGTCGGTGATCATCGCGTGGCCGGACGCAATCGTGTTCTTGTAGAAGATGCCGGCCGCCGGCACGAAGCTCTGGTAGTACGTCTTCAGGTCGTTCATCACCGCCTGCTTGACGGTGTTGTCCGAGGTGCCGGAGTAGAGGTAGACCTTCGAGGTGTTCAGGTTGGCCACCGGGTCGATCAGGGCGCTTGCGGCCCAGCTGTTGGTGGTGCTGACCAGGCTGCCGACCGGGATGGTGCTCGCATGCGTCATGCACCGGCCGGTGGCGTTGACGATCGATCCTTCGGCGCAGTCGTACGGCCCGCCGGCCACGATGCCGGCGCCGCGCCTGAAGGTGGCCGAGTACGCGACGTGCATCTGCACCGCCATGAAGCCGCCCGACGACAGGCCCGACACGCTGACCTCGGCGGGGTCGATCTGCAGTTGCGGCAAGGGTGCGGCCTGGGCCGCGGCGACAAGCGCCGCCGTGACGGCAGCGAGCATGATCTTCATGGGAGGTCTCCTGTAGCCCGGATGCCGATCCGGGATCGGCTAGCGCTTGTTGCGCACCGGCACGTCCATCTCTTCCGGCTTGATCTCGCGCACCAGTTCCGGCACGCCCCACGCGAAGGCCGGGTCGGCCTTGATGCGGAAGTGGTACATGCTCTGCATCGCCTGGTGGTCCTGCTTGCGGAACACCATGCGGCCCTTGGGCGTCTCGAAGGCCAGGCCTTCCATCGCGGCCACCAGCCTGTCGCTGGCGGTGGCGCCCTGGGTCTTCTTCAGCGCCTCGACGATCGCGATCGCCGCGCTCATGCCGCCGGCGGTGAAGAAGTCCGGCGGCGCCTTGAACTGCTTGTAGTGGTTGGCCACCAGCCATTCGTTGACCGGGTTCTTCGGGATGCCGAAGTAGTAGTAGGTTGCGCCTTCCATGCCGGGGAAGTTCTTGTACGCGGCCATCGCGGGCAGGATGTTGCCGCCGGTGGCGATCTCGATGCCGTGGCGCTTCAGGTCCAGGTCGGCGATCTTGTAGGGGTTGCCGGCGCCGGCCCACAGGATCCAGATGATCTTGCGGCCCGGCTGGTCCTTCAGCTTGTCGATCAGGCGCTGCGCGCCGGCGGTGAAGTCGGTGGTGCTGGTCGGCAGGTATTCGCCGTCGATGAACTTCGCCTTCTTGATGGCTTCCTTGAAGGCCTTCACGCCGTCGCGGCCGAAGGCGTAGTCCTGCGCCAGCGTGGTGATGGTGACGCCGGGCTTGTCGAGTGCGACCGCATTCGCGATCGCATCCTGGGAGCTGTTGCGGCCGGTGCGGAAGATGTAGGGGTTCCACTTGTCGCCGGTGATCGAATCGGCCACCGCGGGCTCGACCAGCAGCACCTTCTTGTATTCCTCGGCCACCGGCAGCAGCGCCAGCGCGACGCCCGACGATGACGGCCCGACCGCGATGTCGGCCTTGTCGTCGCCATAGGCTGCGGCGAGCTGGCTCTTGCCGACGTCGGGCTTGCCCTGGTCGTCCTTCTCGATCACCGTGAGCTTGCGGCCGGCCACCGTCATCGTGCCGCCGGTCGCGTAGTCCAGGCCCATCATGAAGCCGGTCTGCGTCTGCTTGCCATAGGCCTCCAGCGGGCCGGTCCTGCTGTACACGTGGGCGATGCGGATCTCGGCCGGAGCCTGCGCCAATGCGCTCGTGGCGGCCAGGGCAAGGCAGGCCATCAGCGCCATCTGGCGCCGTCGGGTCGCGGTCATGCTGTCTCCTGTTTTTCGATGTTCGAGGTAGCGCGTGCACCATCACAGCGCAAGCCACGTGCCATCGTGCGCCGCGAAACGCAAGCCCTTGATCGGCAAGGACTTTGTCAGGCAGTCCGAGGGTTGTTCCCGGGGTGCTGCGGGCCGGCCGTGATCGGAAAGCGGACAGCGGGGCGTGTCCGGACAGCAGGCAATGTGGTCAGAACTTGCGCATCACGGCAAGCTGCGGCGACGCCTCGGTCACCGTGGTGTCGAACGGATGCGTCAGCATGCGCGACGACTTCAGGATGCGGCTCACGTAGCCCAGCGTCTCGGCATACGGCGGCACGCCGCGGTAGCGGTTCACCGCGCCTTCGCCGGCGTTGTAGGCCGCGGCCACCAGCGTGACGTCGCCGCGGTAGTAGGCGAGCAGCCAGCGGATGTAGGCCAGGCCGCCGCGGATGTTCTGCGCCGGGTCGAACGGGCGCTTCACGTTGAAGCGCGCCGCGGTCTCCGGGATCAGCTGCATCAGGCCCTGCGCGTTCTTCGGCGATTGCGCGACCACGTCGAAGTTGGACTCGACCTGGATGAAGGCCAGCGCCAGCTGCGGGTCGACGCGGTACTCGGGCGCGATGGTCTTCACCAGGTCGACGATGTACTTCGGACCGTTGCTGCGCAGCTCGGTGGCGGGCTGCGGCGTCGGCACCTGCGCGACCGCGGCCGCGACCACCGGCGCCGGCGGGCGCATGCAGTCGGGCAGGTCGGGGCCGGGCTGCCCGACACGGTCCAGCATGCGCACGGCCTGCGGCAGGCCCTGCTCGGCGGCGGCGTGGAAGAAGAACGACGCGGTCGCATCGTTGCGCTCGATGCCGCGGCCGTTGGCGTACATCCATGCGAGGTTGTATTGCGATTCGGCATCGCCCTGGCGCGCCGCCTGGCAGTACAGCTGCGCCGCGCGCACCGGGTCCTTGGGCACGCCTTCGCCGTTCTCGTAGGCGATGGCCTCGTCGCGGGTCAGCCGCACCAGCAGGTCATCCGACGCCGGTGGCTGCGCCTGCGCCCAGGCCGGGCCGGCGAGGCCGCACAGCAGCGGGAGGAGGAAGAAAGGCAGGCGCATGGGCGTGGCAAGGGGCGGTGCCGAAACTTAATCGCCGGCACCGCCTGCCACAACCGCCCAGCCAAGGGGGTCCGGGCCCCCCGAATCAACGGACGGTATACCCCCGGCCGTCCATGCAAGCCGCCACCGCGCGCTGGAACACCGCCGCATCCGCCATCGCCGCCGGCTGCGTGGTGGCCCAGCGGTTGCATTCCTGGCGGTCGGCCTCGGTCTGTGCCGGGCTCTGGCCGTTGCGCGGGTAGACGATCGGGTCGGGTTCCGGCTTCGGCGGCGGGGGCGGCGGCACCGGCTGCGCGACCTCGGCCCCCGGCGGCGGCGCGACCACCGCATAGCCGCCCGGCGCGGTCGAGTAGTACACGCCGTTGGCGTAGTAGTACGGGGCACCGCCGATGTACAGCGTCGTGTAGGCCGGCGGCAGCAGCGGCACGACGATGCCGAACGGCGGCGCGACGACCACGAAGCGCGGCCCCTGCGGGCGGAACCAGACCCCCCCGTGGTAGTAGTAGCTGCCGCCGTGGAAGGCGATGCTGACGCTGCCGCCCGGCAGCGAACCGGCGATGTAGCCGCGCGACGGGTAGTAGTGGTCGTGGTGGTAGCGGTTGTCGAACTGCCAGTACGGCGATCGGTAGCCCGGCGCCGGCCCTGCCGGCCGGCCGGGGCCGCCGTGGCCGTGACGCTCCTGCGCCTGCGCGATGCCGCCCAAGGCCACCAGCGCGAGGGCCGCGCCGGTCAACACGAATCGCTTCAATGAGGTCATTGCAGTCTCCTGGACGAGATCATCGTCGGATCGCGTCGTGTCGGATCCGTTGCGGCCATGCAAAGAAACTTGGCTGAGCGGCAACCCCCACCCGTTCGCCCTGAGCAGGGACCGAGCTTGTCGAGGGCCTGTGTCGAAGGGTTGCAGCCGGAGCGCGTCGGCGGTCCAGCCGCACATCCACCGAGGCTTCGACAGGCTCAGCCCGAACGGGGTGGCAGACCGTTCTTCGACAAGCTCAGCCGGAACGGGGTGGCAGACCGTTCGCCCTGAGCAGGGACCGAGCTTGTCGAGGGCCCGTGTCGAAGGGTTGCAGCCGGAGCGCGTCGGCGGTGCGGCCGCACATCCACCGAGGCTTCGACAGGCTCAGCCCGAACGGGGTGACCCAGCCCGAACGGGGTGACTCGGCACGAACCGGGTGGCTCAGCCCGAATGGGGTGGCGCAGCCCGAACGGAGTTCATTCAGCCGTTCAGGTGCGGCAGCTTCTCGTACAGCGTCGCGCGCGAGATCCCCAGCAGCCGCGACGCCGCCAGCTTGTTGCCGCCGGTCGCCGCCAGCGCCTCGCGGATCGCACGGCACTCCAGCTCGGCGATCGCCTGCGGCAGCGACTTCGGCTTGTCCACGACGCCCGCCGACGGCAGCGGCTCGGCCGCCGTCTCGATCAGCGGCACGCCGGCCCCGGGCTGCACCACGCCGCGGAAATGCCGCGCCGACAGGCTCATGTCGTCGGTCATCAGCGTCGCCTGCTCCAGCACGTTGCGCAGCTCGCGGATGTTGCCCGGCCAGCGGTGCCGCGCCAGCAGCGCGAGCGCGTCCGGCTCCAGGCTCTTGTGCGGCAGCCCGCTGCGCCGCGACACGTCGTCGGCCAGCGCCTCGACCAGCGCCTCCAGGTCGGCCATGCGCTCGCGCAGCGCCGGCAGCCGGATCGGCAGCACGTTCAGGCGGTAGAACAGGTCGGCGCGAAAGCGACCGTCGGCCACCATCGCGGGCAGGTCGCGACTGGTCGCCGCGATGATGCGCACGTCCACCCGCAGCACGGTGTTGCTGCCCAGCGGCTCCACCTCCTGCTCCTGCAGCACGCGCAACAGCTTCGACTGCAACGCGAGCGGCATGTCACCGATCTCATCGAGGAACAGCGTGCCGCCATCGGCCAGCTTGAACTTGCCGTCGCGCCCCTTGCGCTCGGCGCCGGTGTAGGCACCCGGCGCGACGCCGAAGAACTCGGCCTCGAGCAAGGTGTCGGGCACCGCCGCGATGTTGACACCGACGAACGGCCGCGACGCCCGGCTGCTGGCCGCGTGGATCGCGTGCGCGAGCAGCTCTTTCCCGGTGCCGGTCTCGCCCAGCAGCAGCACCGTGCTGTCGGTCTGCGCGACGCGGCGCGCCTGGCGCTTCACCTCCATCGCCTGCGGGCTCGCGCCGATGAAGCTCGCCACCGTGAACTTGGGCCGGCGCTGCGCGGCCAGCTGGCGGCGTGCATCGTCGAGCTCGCGCTGCAGGCGGCTGAACTTGGTGATCAGCGGCTGCATCGTCGTCTCGGGGTGGTCGAGCAGCACCATGCCCATCGCACCGATCACCGCGCCCTGCTCGTCGCGCAGCGGCAGCCGGCTCACGAGGAAGGTCCCGGCCTGGTTGGTCAGCAGGTCCACCAGCATCGGCTGGCCGCTGTCGATCACGTGCGCCATCAGCGTGTTGGGCACCACCTCCTCCACCAGCCGCCCGACGAAATCGTCCTCGGCATGGCCGAGCGCCGGCAGGAAGCGCTTGTAGCCCTCGCTGATCCACACGATGCGGTGGTTGCGGTCGACCACCAGCGTGCCCATCGCGGTGCGGGCAAGCGTGTCGAACATGCTGCGCGCAGCCAGCTTCAGCAGCGCGTCGGCATCGGCCGGCAGGCCGGGCGACGGGAGGGTCGGAGGGGTGTCTGGCACGCGGACACTGTAGCGAGCGATGGGCGCCGCGGTCTCAGGGTTTGTCGCCGATGACAACCGATTTCAACCCTGCCTGCTGCACGGCCTCTTGTAATTATGAATTACTGGATTTAGAGTCCTTACCACTGCGGCACCGCCGCGGCCCACCGGTGAGCACCCATGGTCGATCCGACTCCTCTGCGCCCTGCCTCGCTGCACGAAGAAGTGGCCACACGCCTGCGCAACATGGTGTTCGAGCGGCAGCTGGTGCCCGGCCAGTGGATCGACGAGCTGGCGCTGGCGGGCGATTGGCAGATCAGCCGCACGCCGCTGCGCGAGGCGCTGAAGGTGCTGGCCGCCGAGGGGCTGGTCGAGCTGGTGCCGCGCCAGGGCTGCCGCGTCACCGCGCTGTCGGAGGACGATGCCGACGAGCTGTTCCCGGTGATGGCGCTGCTGGAGGGCCGCTGCGCCTTCGAGGCGGTGCGCAAGCTGACGCCGGCCGGCGCCCGCACGCTGCAGCGGCTGCATGCCGCGCTCGAGAAACACGCCGCCGCGCACAACATCGACGGCTACTACCGCGCCAACCACGACTTCCACACCACCGTGCAGGCGCTGGCCGCCAACCGCTGGCTCGACCGCGCCACCAACGACCTGCGCCGCTTCGTGCGGCTGCTGCGCGGGCGCCAGCTGAACTGGCCGGGGCGCATCGAGGAATCGATCGGCGAGCACCGCGCGCTGATCGCCGCCATCGAGCAGCGCGACGCCGAGCAGGCCGGGCGCGTGATGCACGACCACCTGATGGCGCAACTGGCGGCGCTGAAGGCCTTGCGCTCGCACGAGGCCGCGCTCGACACCGTCCCCGACCCGGAACACCACCATGCTTGAAAGCCTGAAGAACGCCGCGCGCCGCGCCGGCAACGACCGCGCACTGCGCAGCCTGATGCTGGATTGCCGCCGCCTGCTGTCCGAACGCGGCGAGGCCAACAGCGTGGCCATCGCGCGCGACCTGGTGGCACGCTTCAGCAGCCTGCCGGACGACCAGCAGGCCGGCTTCTTCGAGCGGCTGTCGCGCGATTTCAGCCCCGATCCGAAGGCCGTGCTGTCGGTGGCCCAGGCCTATGCCGACGAGCCGTCGGCCGACAACCTGATCCGCCTGACGCACCTGGCCGAACCCCCGCGCCAGGAGCTGCTGCGCCGCATCAACCGCACGCCCGGCGGCACCGCGCACATCGTCGCGATGCGGCGCAAGCTGCTGGCGCGCGTGAAGGCGCAGCCCGAGCTGCGCGCGCTCGAGGCCGATTTCCTGCACCTGCTGTCGTCCTGGTTCAACCCCGGCTTCCTGCAGATGCAGAAGGTCGACTGGCGCTCGCCGGCCCAGCTGCTCGAGCAGATCATCCACCACGAGGCGGTGCACGAGATCGACGGCTGGGACGACCTGCGCCGCCGGCTGCAGCCGGATCGCCGCTGCTTCGCGTTCTTCCACCCGCAGCTGCCCGACGAGCCGCTGATCTTCGTCGAGGTGGCGCTGCTGCCGGAGATGCCGGGCGCGATCGCGCCGCTGATCGACAAGAACTCGCAGCCGCTGCCGCCCGACCAGTTCAAGGTGGCGGCGTTCTACTCGATCAGCAACTGCCAGCCGGGGCTGAAGGGGGTGTCGCTCGGCAACTTCCTGATCAAGCGGGTGGCCGAGCAGTTGAAGCGCGAGCTGCCGCAGCTGAAGACCTTCTGCACGCTGTCGCCGATTCCCGGCTTCGCCGCCTGGCTGGCGCGCAACGAAGACCTCGCCGCCCTGCCCGGCCTGAAGCGCGGCGAGGGCGAGCGGCTGGTCGAGGCGCGCGCGCTGGTCGACGAGGCGAGCGGCGGCGACCTGGGCGCGCTGGCCAGCGCGGCCACGCTGGACGGCCTGGCCGAGGCCGAGCGCGAGGCGCTGTGCCGGCTGTGCGCGGCCTACCTGGTGCACGCATCGACCACGCCGCAGGGCGATGCGGTGGCGCGCTTCCACCTCGACAATGGCGCGCGGCTCGACCGGATCAATCCGTCGGGTAACCTGTCGCGCAAAGGACTCAAGCAATCGTTCGGGATGATGGTCAACTACCTCTACGACCTGCAGAAGATCGAAACCAGCCACGAGAAATTCACCCAGGGCGACGTGGCGCATTCGCGCGCCGTGGCCGCCTTGCTGTGACCGTTGTGACACCCCCCTTCCACACCAACGACCGGGAGACACCATGAGCTTCGATCATCGACGCGCGCCTTCGCGACGCGACTTTCTGCGCACCGGTGCGGCCGCGGCAGCAGCCCTGTCCGTGCCCTACGTGCAGGCACAGAGCGCGTGGCCGGCCAAGCCGGTGACCATCATCGTGCCCTTCCCGGCCGGCGGCGGCACCGACGCGTTCGCGCGCCCGCTGTTCGGGCTGATGAGCAAGAACGCCGGCAAGCAGTTCATCATCGACAACAAGGGCGGCGCCGGCGGCACCGTCGGCGCCACGGTGGCGGCCCATGCCGCGTCCGACGGCTACACCTTCTTCATGGGCGCGGTGCACCACGCGATCGCGCCGTCGATGTACCCGAAGCTCGACTACAACATCGAGACCGACTTCATCCCGGTGGGGCTGATCGCCAGCGTGCCGCAGGTGATCGTGATCAACCCGCAGCGCGTGCCGGTCACCGACCTGAAGGGCCTGCTGGAGCACGCGCGCAAGAACCCCGGCAAGCTGAACTACGGCTCGGCCGGCAACGGCACCTCGCACCACCTGGCCGGCGAGCTGTTCAAGCTGCAGACCAAGACCTTCATCACGCACATCCCGTACCGCGGCGCCGGCCCGGCCCTGCAGGACCTGATCGCCGGCCAGGTCGACATGATGTTCGACGGCCTGGGCTCGTCGGCCAACCACATCAAGGGCGGTCGCATCAAGGCGCTGGCGGTGGCCTCCGAGCGGCGCGCGCCGGGCTTCGCCGACGTGCCCACCGCGGCCGAGGCCGGCGTGCCCACCTACCAGGTCGCCACCTGGTACGGCCTGTGGGCGCCGAAGAACACGCCGAAGGAGATCGTCGAGCAGATGCGCAACGAGATGCGCAAGGCCTTGACCTCCGACGACCTGGTCAAGGCCTGGAACGGGCTGGGCGCCGAGACGCCCAACCTGTACGGCGACGCGTTCGGCAAGTTCGTCGGCGCCGAGGTCAAGCGCTGGGCCGAGGTGGTCAAGGCCTCCGGCGCCAAGCTCGACTGATGGGCTCGATCACGCTGGCGCAGCCCGAACCCGGCGTCGCCCGGGTCGGCATCGCCAACCCCGGCAAGCACAACGCGATCGACATCGCGATGTGGCGCGAGCTGCAGGCCGTCTTCGAGCGCCTGCAGGCACTGCCGGCCGGCGACGCGCCGCATGCGGTGATCGTCTGCGGCGCCGATGGCCAGTTCGCGTCGGGCGGCGACATCGTCGAGTTCGCGCAGTTCCGCTTCGACGAGCAGCGGCTGCACGACTTCCACGAAGGCGTGGTGGCGCCGGCACTGCAGGCGCTGCTCGGCTGCGACATCCCGGTGATCGCGCAGATCGAGGGGGCCTGCGTCGGCGGCGGGCTGGAGATCGCCGCCTGTTGCGACATCCGCATCGCCGGCATGGGCAGCCGCTTCGGTGCGCCGATCGCGAAGCTCGGCTTCCCGATGGCGCCCGGCGAACTGCAGTTGCTGGCGCGCGTGGTGCCGGCACCGACGCTGCGCGAGATGCTGCTCGAGGCGCGCCTCATCGATGCCACGGTCGCGCTGCAGCGCGGGCTGGTGCATGCGGTGGTGGCCGACGAGCAGGTCGCGGTGCACACGCTGCAGCGCGCGCAGGCGATGGCGGCGCTTGCGCCGCAGGCCGCGCGCATCAACAAGCGCACGCTGCGCCAGCTGGCGGCCGGCGGGCCGAACGCCGACGAGCGCCGCGCGCACTACGCCTATGCCGACAGCGCACAACACCGTGAAGGCATCCAGGCTTTCATTGAAAAGAGGCCGCCGCATTTCCAGCGCGGCTGAGCATCACCCGCGAGGAGGTTCCATGAGTTCCCCATCCGCCGTCGTGGACGGCAACCTGTTCACCGCCCTGCGTGCGGCCTTCCCGGCCGACCTCGACCAGACCGCCATCGAGACGGCCGACGGCGATCCGCTGCGCTACAGCTGGCGCGACCTCGACCGCGCCACCGCGATGCTGGCCAACCTGTTCGAGTCGCTGGACCTGCCGGCCGGCAGCCGCATCGCGGTGCAGACCGAGAAATCGGTCGAGGCGCTGATGCTGTACCTGGCGGTGCTGCGCGCCGGCTTCGTCTACCTGCCGCTGAACACCGCCTACCAGGCGGCCGAGATCGAGTACTTCATCGGCAATGCCGAGCCGGCGGTGGTGGTGTGCGCGCCGAAGAGCTTCGGCTGGGTCAGCAAGATCGCGTTCAAGGCCGGCACGCGCCACGTCTTCACGCTCGGCGACGACCGCACCGGCAGCCTGCTCGAGCGCGCGTCGCACCACGGCGATGTGCACACGCCGGCCGAACGCGGCAGCGACGACCTGGCCGCCGTCCTGTACACCAGCGGCACCACCGGCCGCAGCAAGGGCGCGATGCTGACGCACGGCAACATGCTGAGCAACGCGCGCACGCTGAAGGCGTACTGGGGATGGCAGCCGGGCGACGTGCTGGTGCATGCCTTGCCGATCTTCCACGTGCACGGCCTGTTCGTCGCGATCCACGGCGCGCTGCTGAACGGCAGCCGGATGATCTGGCTGTCGAGGTTCGACCCGAAGCGCGTGCTCGATGCGCTGCCGCGCGCGACCGTCTTCATGGGCGTGCCGACGCTGTACGTGCGGCTGCTGGCCGAGCCGGGCCTGACACGCGCGGCCTGCGGCACGATGCGGCTGTTCGTCGCCGGCTCGGCGCCGCTGCTGCCGGAGACCTTCAACGCGTGGCGCGAGCGCACCGGCCACACCATCGTCGAGCGCTACGGCATGAGCGAGACGGTGATGCTGACGTCCAACCCCTATGACCCGGCGGCCGGCGAGCGCCGCGCCGGCACGGTGGGTTTCCCGCTGCCGGGCGTGGGCCTGCGCGTGCGCGACGAGCAGGGCCGCGAGTGCCCGGCCGGCGAGATCGGCGGCATCGAGGTGAAGGGCCCGAACGTGTTCGCCGGCTACTGGCGCATGCCCGAGAAGACGAAGGAAGAGTTCACCGCCGACGGCTGGTTCAGGACCGGCGACGTCGGCCGCATCGACGAGCGCGGCTACGTCTGCATCGTCGGGCGCAGCAAGGACCTGATCATCAGCGGCGGCTACAACGTCTACCCGGCCGAGATCGAGGGCTACATCAACGAGATGGCGGGCGTGGCCGAGAGCGCGGTGGTGGGCGTGCCGCACCCCGATTTCGGCGAAGCGGTGGTGGCGGTGGTGGTGCCCAAGCCCGGCGCGCAGCTGCAGGGCAGCGAGATCGCCGCGGCGCTGAAGGCGAAGATCGCGAACTTCAAGGTGCCCAAGCTGGTGGAGCTGGTGCAGGAATTGCCTCGCAACACCATGGGCAAGGTGCAGAAGAACCTGCTGCGCGAGAGGCACAAGGGGCTGTTCGCCGCGGGTTGATGGCGCCTGCGCGCAGCGTAAGCAGTTGCGTCTGCCGTGAGGGGGCGCAACACGGTTGACGTGCTGCGGCAGCGTGGGGGCGCAATTGGTCGCCCGTCCGGGGCCGGCTTGCGGCCCTTGCCCGGACAGCCATGCCGAAAGCGGTTGGCAGGCCCCTTGCAGGGACGAAAGGTCCACGCCACGAGACCGACGCCATGACCTTGCATCCGATCGCTCGACCCGCCCTGGCGGTCAGCCTGGCTCTGACCGCGCTGGCGGCGCAGGCCACCTATGACCCGGCGAGCGGCAAGCGGCTGTTCGAGGACACGATCAACGAGACCGGCCTGTCGACCCTCACCGGCAACTGCACCAGCTGCCACACCAACGTGCAGAACCGGCGCACGAAGATCGGCGGCGACCAGTTCGCTGCCATCGAGACCGACCATGCGCTCGATCGCGTCGGCTATGCGCTGAACAACGTCAGCGCGATGAAGCAGTTCCAGGCGCTGGATGCCGACCAGCTGACCGACATCGCCGCCTTCATCGCCGACACGCCGAAGACCAGCGACGCATCGCTCGGCTTCTCGGCCGCCGCGATCAACACGCCGACGGTGGCGCAGAACCTCGACCTGACGAACGGCGTGACCTTCGGCCAGCTCACGATCGACAGCGTCGCGATCAGCGGCGCCGGCGCGGCGCGCTTCACGCTGAAGACCGACAGCTGCACCGCGCAGAAGCTGGCCGCGTCGGCGAGCTGCCGCGCGACGGTGTCGTTCAGCGCGGGCGACATGCAGGCCTACAGTGCGACACTGACGCTGACCATGCACCAAGGCACCTCCACCACCAGGTTCACGCGCAGCGTCGCGCTCGACGGCGCGGTGGGCGCGGCGCCGCCGCCGTCCGGTGGCGGGGGTTCGAGCAACAACAACGACGACTCGGGCGGTGGCGCGCTCGGTTTCGGGTGGCTGGGCGGGCTGGCGCTGGCGACGGCGCTGCTGCGGCGGCAACGTGAGCGTGCAAGCCGCTGAGCCCACCGACAACAGCACCTGCCCGCGTTGCGCGCGGGCGTTTCATTGCGGCGTGAATGACGAGCAGCCGTGCTGGTGCAGCCGGGTGACGGTGAGCGCCGAGACGCTGGAGAAACTGCAGTCGATGTACGACCGATGCTTGTGCAGCGCGTGCCTGGTCGAGATGTCCGAGCGCCCCGACACGGGCTCCGGAACCAGCCCACCCTGAGCTGTCGCGCCACTGTTTGCCGTCAGGCCCGTCGCCTCGCCAACCACAGCCCTGCGATGCCGGCCAGCATCAACACCGCCGTCGCAGGCTCCGGCACGAGGCTGACGGTCAGGCTGGTCACGTTGGCCGACAACACCGTCGAGGTATGCGCCAGGTCCTGGATCGTGAAGTAGCCCTGCGTCCAGCCGCTGGACAGCCAGCTGTTGGTGGGCAGTGCGGTGCCGGCGAACGACGTGTCCGGGCCGAGCAGATCGAGGTAATAGGAAACGCCCAGGGTCTTCTGCAGGAACGAGACGTTGTCCATCGCAGGGGTCGACCACGTGGAGTTGTCAGTGACCTCGATGGCACGGAACCCCTTCGACACATCGGGAGAACCCGATGGGAATTGCAGGCGGGTCTCGCCCGTGCGGGCGATGTAGAAGTAGTCGGTGCCCGCCGTTCCATGGAGGAACCGCGGATCGACCGCCTGGCTCGTGAAGCTCGCCGGATCGCGGTCGAAAACGTAGTGGCCGCTGATGACGCTGCCCACCGGCGCATAGCCGGCCGTGTCGAGCCAGACCGTGGCGGTGAAATCCAGTGCCACCTGCTCGGCGCGGGCCGCCGTTGGAAGCAACACGCAGACGGCGATCGAGGCGCAAAGAGCTTTCAGTGACATGGAACCTCCCTGGTTCAGTGGGTCAGCGCAGTGTAGAAGGCCGACAGCAGCGTCATCGAAGATGCCGAGGTTTCACCCCGGCTTCGGCAAGAACACCACGTCGGGCAAGCTCTCGAAATGGGCGTCGCAGGTCAGCAACTCCGCGCCTTGCTGCCGCGCCGTTGCATAGACAACGGCATCGGCAGTGGCCGAGAGTTCAAGTTGCACGATCGTGGGGACGATGCACTGTGTCTTGTCCGACAGCTCCTTGGCCAGCTTCTTGCCGAGTGCGCTGCCCGTCAGCCATTCGATCCACGCCGAGGTGTCGACCACGCGCAGAGGTGCTGCCATCGGTAGCGATCCTTGCGATCGCGGTAGCCGTCCTTGCGCGCGCCCTTGGCGATGCCGGCCAATTCGTCGAGTTCGGGCACCGGCATCACCAGGACGCCATGGCCCTTCGGAATGAACACGAACTCCTGCCCGGCCTGCCAGTTCTGCATCTCACGCACGGCTTTCGGGATGGAGATCTGGAATTTGCTCGACAGGGTGGCGGTGGGAGCCATTTTCGTACCTCATGGGCGTCGATGAGATTCTTGTAAGAATACACGGACCCCGGCGGGAAAACGAAAACGCGGGCTGTGTCTCCACAGCCCGCGCAGCGGGGCTTCCATCAAGCCACTCCCCAGGATCCGGCTCCGCCGGGCCGAGGGGAGGCGCCCCTTGGGGGCAGGAGCGGCAGCGACTGGGGGGCTGATCAGTCGCTCGCGTAGATGTCCACGTCCTTGGTCTCCTTGACGAACAGCATCCCCACCACGAAGGTGATCGATGCGAACACGATCGGGTACCACAGGCCGTTGTACATGTTGCCGGTCTGCGCCACGATCGCCAGCCCCGTCGCCGGCAGCAGGCCGCCGAACCAGCCGTTGCCGATGTGGTACGGCAGGCTCATCGAGGTGTAGCGGATGCGCGTCGGGAACATCTCGACCAGCATCGCCGCGATCGGGCCGTAGACCATCGTCACGTAGATCACCAGCACCGACAGGATGGCCACCAGCGTCCACCACTGGCCGCTCATGAACGAGATCGGCTTGGCCTTGGCCGGGTAGCCGTGTTCCTTCAGGGCTCCCGCGACCTCCTTCTTGAACGCCGCATCCTTGGCCTTGACCTCGTCCGCGGGCAGGCCCTTGGCGGTGTACGACTCGATCGTCTTGTCGCCGATCGAGATCTTCGCCGGGCCGCTGCCGGCCACGTTGTCATAGCTCACCGAGCCCGCCGCCAGCACCTGCTTGGCGATGTCGCACGAGCTGGTGAACTTGGCCACGCCGGTCGGGTTGAACTGGAACGAGCACTCCGACGGATCGGCCGTCACCGTGACCTTGGCGCTCTTCTGGGCTGCCGCGAGTTCCGGGTTGGCGGTCTCGGTCAGCGCCTTGAACAGCGGGAAGTAGGTGAGCGCCGCGATCAGGCAGCCGGCCATGATGATGGGCTTGCGGCCGATCTTGTCCGACAGCGAGCCGAACACGATGAAGAACGGCGTGCCGATCAGCAGCGCGGCGGCGATCAGCACGTTGGCCGTGGCCCCGTCCACCTTCAGCGCACCGGTCAGGAAGAACAGCGCGTAGAACTGGCCGGTATACCAGACCACCGCCTGGCCCATCGTCAGCCCGACCAGCGCCAGGATCACGATCTTCAGGTTCTTCCACTGGCCGAACGACTCGGTCAGCGGCGCCTTCGAGGTCTTGCCCTCTTCCTTCATCTTCTTGAAGGCCGGCGACTCGTTCATCGACAGGCGGATCCACACGCTGACGGCGAGCAGCAGGATGGAGACCAGGAACGGAATGCGCCAGCCCCAGTCGGCAAACGCCTCTTCACCGATCCAGGTGCGGGTGCCCAGGATCACCAGCAACGACAGGAACAGGCCCAGCGTCGCGGTGGTCTGGATCCACGAGGTGAACGCACCGCGCTTGCCGTGCGGCGCATGCTCGGCCACGTAGGTGGCGGCACCACCGTACTCGCCGCCGAGTGCCAGGCCCTGCAGCAGGCGCAGGCCGATCAGGATCACCGGTGCGGCGACGCCGATCGACGCATAGGTGGGCAGCACGCCGACGATGAAGGTCGACAGGCCCATGATCAGGATCGTCACCAGGAAGGTGTACTTGCGCCCGATCATGTCGCCCAGCCGGCCGAACACCAGCGCGCCGAACGGGCGCACGATGAAGCCGGCCGCGAACGCGAGCAGCGAGAAGATGACCTGCGATGCCGGGTCGAGGTTGGAGAAGAACTGCTTGCCGATGATGGCAGCCAGGGTGCCGTACAGGTAGAAGTCGTACCACTCGAACACGGTGCCGAGGCTGGAAGCGAAGATGACCTTGCGCTCCTCCCCCGTCATCGGCGCGGCGGGATTGCGCGCGGGCTTGGCCACTGCAGTTGCCATTGAAAGTCTCCTTGTCGTCGTCAAGCTCCCTGCCGAACGGCGGGATGTGCTGCATCTTCACGAGCGCCTCTGACCCATCCCTGACGCGAAGCTGAACGCCCGCTGACAAACTTGGTGGCAACCCTGACAAATCGTTTCTCATCGCGGGAAACGAGGGTGTACCCGACCTAGGGCTTTCGCTGAATGCCCAGCGGCTGCCGCGCCGCCTCGTCCCACTCAGGCCCGTCGAACCAGGCATCGCCATCCAGGTAGCCGCGCAGCAGCTCCAGGCCGTCCAGGCCCCAGAACAGCCGCCCGTCGATCTCGACCGTCGGCACGCCGAACACGCCCAGCGATGCGGCGTGCAGGGTCGCGTCCTTCAACGCCGCCTTGGCCTCGTCGCCATGGGGGTCGCGTGCCGGCTGCAGCCGCTGCACCAGTTCGGCGAACCTTGCCGGGTCGGTGGCATCTGCCCCACCGCGCCACACGTGGTGCAGCAGCTGCTCGCACACCCAGCGGCCGGGCGTGTCCAGCGGCCCGCTGCAGGCCATGCCCAGGCGCAGCAGCGCCAGCGGGTTGAATGGATGCTGCGCCGGCAGCTGCAGCGGCACCGCCAGCCGATGCGCCAGCCAGGCCACCTGGCGGTAGGTCCAGTCGCGCTTCGGTGCGATCTCGGCCGGCCCCTTCTGGCCCCAGTGCGACAACAGCCCGGCGAACAGCACCGGCTGGTAGCGCACGTCGACGCTGTGGCCTTCCAGCACCTGCGGCAGGCGCTCGAACGCCAGGTACGCATAGGGCGAGATCACGTCGAACCAGAACCGCAACTGCTTCATCGCGTTTGCTCCCGATGCGCCGGCGGCGCGTCCCAATGCGTGTCATCGGCCTGCCGCAACCCGATCGCATGCCACACCGCGCGCTTCGCATCGTCGTCCATGCGCGACCAGCCGGCGATCTCGTCGATCGTGCGCCAGCAGCCCGCGCACAGCCCGCTGCCGGCGTCCATCCGGCAGACGTCGATGCAGGGGCTCGCGACGGGCAGCGGCTCGGCCATCAGCTCAGCACCAGCTCGGCAATGTCGTCCCACAGCGCGGCATCGATGCGGCCGTGCACCTGCTTCACCTCGCGGTGCTGCCGGTCGAGGATGAACGAGGTGGGCGGCTGCGCGATCGCGCCGAAATCGTCGCGCTGCGCCGCATCGGCGCGCCACAGCATCGGGAACTGCTGCTCCATCGGCACCACGCGGTCCAGGATCGCGATGTACTCGCGCAGCGCCTGCCGGCTGCGGTCCAGGCTCACCGCCACCAGCTGGAACGGCTTGTCGCGCCAGGCCTCGTAGTTGGCGCGCAGCTCGGGCATCTTGTCGCGGCACACCGCGCATTCGGTGGACCAGAAGAACACCAGGACGGCCTTGCCGGCGTCCTGCGCCAGCGCGTACGGTCGGCCTTCGATCGTGGTGCCGGCGAGGCTGTGGCCGCGCGGCTCGGCGGCGCGCAAGGCGCCCGCAGGCCACAGCGCCACAAGCGCGGCGGCAGACAGGAACGAGCGGCGGTCGGTGCGTGAGGAGGAGTTCATGGCGCGGCGTGTCGCAGTGGTGCAGCCCCTTGGTCGGTGCCGCCCGGCCTCCATTACGTGACGTCTGCCACGGGCGCCTGCGTCAGCGCCTGCAATTGCGCCGGGCTGAGTCGGAACACGCCCTTCGGGTGCCCGGCCGCGGCCCAGATCTCGTCGAAGCGCAGCAGCTCGCGGTCGATCAGCGTGACCGGCGCGTTCGCATGCCCGACCGGCGACACCCCGCCGATCGTGAAGCCGGTGCGCGCCTTCACGAAATCCGCATCGGCCCGCCCCAGCGGCCCGGCCAGCGCCGCCACCTTCTTCTCGTCGACGCGCCGGTCGCCCGAGGTCACCACCAGCACCGCGACGTCGTCGGCGCGGCGCCGGAAGATCACGCTCTTGGCGATCTGCCCCAGCTGCACGCCCAGTGCATCGGCCGCTTCCTGCGCAGTGCGCGCGTGCACGTCGAGCAGCACCGGCGCATGCGGGTGGCCCAGCCCCTGCAGCACCGCGCTGACGTGCCGGAAACCGTCCGGCAATTCCTGCATCACCGTCGCATCGCTCATGCCTTCGCCTCCAGTGCCGCCGCCCGCTTGGCCAGCAAGGCCTTGCCCGCGCGCGACACCGGCGCGCGCCCCAGCACCTGCGAGATGTAGTTACCGGCGTCCACCAGCGCATCGATGTCGATGCCGGTGTCGATGCCCAGCCCGTTCAGCATGAACAGCACGTCTTCCGTCGCGACGTTGCCGGTCGCGCCCTTCGCATACGGGCAGCCGCCCAACCCGGCCGCGCTGGCGTCGAAGGTGTGCACCCCCATCTCGAGGCAGGCGTAGATGTTGGACAGCGCCTGGCCGTAGGTGTCGTGGAAATGCCCGCTCACCTCGACCAGCGGGTAGTGGCGCAGCGCGCGTTCCATCGCGGCCTGCACGCGCTTCGGCGTGCCGACGCCGATGGTGTCGGCCACGCCGCAGTGGTCGACGCCGATGCCCCGCATCAGCCGCACGACGCGCTCGACCTCGTCGGGCGTGACCTCGCCCTGGTAAGGGCAGCCGAGCGCGCACGAGATCGCGCCGCGCACCTTGATGCCGTGGGCATGCGCCGCCTCGGCCACCGGGCGGAAGCGCTCGATGCTCTCTTCGATGCTGCAGTTGATGTTGCGCTGGCTGAAGGCCTCGCTGGCCGCGCCGAACACGACGATCTCGTCCGGCCGGGTCGCGAGCGCCGCCTCGAAGCCCTTCAGGTTGGGCGTCAGCACCGAATAGCGCACGCCGGGCCGGCGCTGCAGCCCGGCCATCACCTCGGCGTTGTCGGCCATCTGCGGCACCCATCTGGGGCTGACGAAGCTGGTGACCTCGATCTCGCGCAGGCCGGCCGCCTGCAGGCGGTGCACCAGCTCGATCTTGTGCGCGGCGTCGACCTGCTTCGCTTCGTTCTGCAATCCATCGCGTGGACTGACATCGACCAGCGTGACATGGCTTGGAATCATGACTTAAGTCTCGATTGGGGCTGCGCCTGGAGGCCACCCCCCTTTGTCTGGGGATGGCGGGTGGCACAGGGGCTGTCGAAGATACCTGAACTCACCGGAGCTTGCTGTGTCCACACCCGCCGAACTGCGCATCGCCACCCGAATCCATTTCGGCCTGAAGCACATGCTCGGCGAAGGCATCGACGTCGAGACGATGCTGAAGCAGCCGCAGGAAGCGCGCGAGATCCTGTTCGTCTGCCAGGCCTCGGGCAACCCCGAGCTGATGGCGCTGGCGAAGGAATTCGCGAAGGCCCGCTCCGACAAGCCGCGCGCGGCGCAGCGGCCGGCCGCACCGGTGGCCGCGGCGGCCCCGAAGACGCGCGGCGCAGCCAAGCAGGACCTGGCCTGGGCGCGCGACACCAGCGGCTTCGGCATCACGCAGCCGGCCGAATTGAGCCCGGCGGAAGACACCACCACCAGCTGGCGCAAGCCTTCGACCTGGCTGCGCACGGCCCGCCCGTAGCCCGGATGCCAATCCGGGTGTGCGTGGCCGAGAACCCGGATTGGCATCCGGGCTACGAAAGCTTGAGAAGCTCGCCGCCTTCGCCGACCTGATCGCCTGCGGCATACAGCAACTCCTGCACCGTGCCGTCGCGCGGCGCGGTGATGGTGTGCTCCATCTTCATCGCCTCCAGCACCGCCAGCGGCTGGCCTTGCTTGACCACGTCGCCCGCCTTCGCCAGGAAGGCCACCACCTTGCCCGGCATCGGCGCGGTCAGGCGCCCGCCTTCGGCCGCCCCGTCGCCGGCATGCGCCAGCAGGTCGACCTCGCTCGCCGTGGCCGACCCATCCGGCGCGAACACCGCGAAGCGCTCGCCGTGCGCATACACCGACAGCACCCAGCGCCGCTCGCCGACCACGACGGCGTGGCGGTCCGGCGCCAGCGCCTGCGCCGAGAACGCGAAGCGCCGATCCCCGATCGCCAGCGCCATCGCGCCGCGGTGGCTGCGCTCCAGCGTCACGATGTGGTGCGTGCCCTGCAGCTCGATGTCGAAGCGCCGCTGCGCGCTGCCGTGCAGCCGCCAGCCGTCGCGCCGTGACCACGGGTCGCCGGTCTGCAAGGCCTGCTCCGCCGCCAGCGCGTGCGCGACGATGCCGGCGGCCACGCATTCCACCGGCAGCGGCGGCGCGTTGAACAGCACCGCCCGCTCGCGCTCGATCAGCGCGGTGTCGAGGTCGGCCGTCGCGAACGAGCGGCTCGCGACCACGCGGCGCAGGAAGGCGACATTGGTGTGCAGCCCGACGATGTGCGTCTGCGCCAGCGCCGCGTCCAGCCGCGCCAGCGCCTGCGCACGGTCGGCGCCCCAGACGATCAGCTTGGCGATCATCGAGTCGTAGTAGGGCGCGATCGCGTCGCCCTCGCGCACGCCGGCATCCAGCCGCACGTCGGCGCGCTCGAAGCTCGCCGCCGCGGCCGGCGTGCGGTAGACCTGCAGCGTGCCGGTGGCCGGCAGGAACTGCGCATCGGGGTTCTCGGCGCAGATGCGCGCCTCGATCGCATGGCCGCGCATGCGCAGTTCGTCCTGCGCCAGCGGCAGCGGCTGGCCGGCCGCCACGCGCAGCTGCCACTCCACCAGGTCGAGCCCGGTGATGGCCTCGGTCACCGGGTGCTCCACCTGCAGCCGCGTGTTCATCTCCATGAAGTAGAAGCGCAGGTTGCCCTCGGCCGTCGGCTCGGCGATGAACTCCACCGTGCCGGCGCCGACGTAGCCCACCGCCTGCGCCGCGGCCACCGCCGCGCGGCCCATCTCACGCCGGCGCACCTCGCTGATGCCGGGCGCCGGGGCCTCCTCGAGCACCTTCTGGTGACGCCGCTGCACCGAGCAGTCGCGCTCGAACAGGTAGACGCACTGCCCGTGCGCGTCGGCGAACACCTGGATCTCGATGTGGCGCGGCCGCGTCACGTAGCGCTCGACCAGCACCGCATCGTCGCCGAAGCTGTTGATCGCCTCGCGCTTGCACGAAGCCAGCGCGTCCTGGAATTCGGCCGACGACGCGACAGCGCGCATGCCCTTGCCGCCGCCGCCGGCGCTGGCCTTGATCAGCACCGGGTAGCCGATGCGGTCGGCCTCGCGCTGCAGCAGCGCCGGGTCCTGGTCGGCGCCGTGGTAGCCGGGCACCAGCGGCACGCCGGCCTCGGCCATCAGCCGCTTCGATTCGGCCTTCAGCCCCATCGCCTGGATGGCCGACGGCGGCGGGCCGATGAAGACCAGGCCGGCATCGGCGCAGGCCTGCGCGAAGTCCTCGTTCTCGCTCAGGAACCCATAGCCGGGGTGGACCGCCTGCGCGCCGGTGGCACGCGCCGCCTCGATGATGCGTTCGCCGCGCAGGTAGCTGTCTTTCGGCGCGGCGCCGCCGATGTGCACCGCCTCGTCGCAGGCCTGCACGTGCTTGGCATCGGCGTCGGCGTCGGAGTACACGGCGACCGTGCGGATGCCGAGCTTGCGCGCGGTGGCGGCAACGCGGCAGGCGATTTCGCCGCGGTTGGCGATCAGGATCTTGGTGAACATGCTTGTCTCCGGATTCAGGGCGTCCACACCACGTCGTTGTCGACGGCGTACAGCTTGCACGGCTCGCCCTTGCGCTGGCAGAAGCCGAGCGCCCGGCCGATCGCCCAGTCGCCGCTGGCGGTGCCCGCCGCGCCCCTGGGCCCGACCGCGTAGGCGCGCGGCAGCTTCGACGCGAGGAACTTGCGGTAGTGGTTCTCGCGCGTGGCGGCGCTGACCGGCACCTTGTCGACGTCGTCGATGGCGGCGAACGACGAGGCCGGCGGGCGCGCGATCACGCCCGGCTTGTCGAAACCCAGCTTCGCGAGAAAGGCCTCGGCATACGGCACCCAGTGGTCCAGGTCGAAGTTCACCGCGCCGTGACCGTTCTGTCCGGCCGCGGCCAACTGGTGGAACTCGGCCTGGCCGCCGCCGGCGACAAAGGCCTCGTGCCAGCGGCGCGGCACGTCCGGGCCCCAATAGAGGTCGTTCTCCCAGTACAGCCACAGCATCGGCGCCTTGGCGCCGCGGGCCTGCTCCTTCCACAGCGCCTCGATCTGCTGCGGGCTGCAGGGGTTGCGCGGACGGTTGTCCGGATCGCCGCCGCTGCCGCCCGAGAAGTTGATCGCGCCCACCAGGCCGGGCGGATGGCGCGACACGGTGGACACCGCCGTCAGGCCGCCCGCCGACTGGCCCATCACCAGCCAGCGCGAGGTGTCGATGTAGGGCAGCGTCTTCGCGAACGCCAGCGTCGCGACCACCTGGTCGGCCACCGCGGCGGACATCGGTCCGGGACGCCGGGATTGGCAATTGCCGGTGTCCTCCGGGTCGAAGTCGCCGTAGGTGTCGGCATAGCCCACGCGGGTGGGCAACAGCACCGCGAAGCCCTTGCCGACGAGGTAGCGCGACAGCCATTCGTAGCGCTGGCGGCCCTGCGCCGACCGCTTCTCGGCCGTTGCGCGGCCGTGGTTCATGATGACCAGCGGAAACGGCCCGTCGCCCGGCGGGCGGAAGATCATCACCGGGATCTGCCGCGTCTGCTGCTTGCCGTACAGGTCGCTCACGGTGACGCCGATGAACTGCGTCTCTTCGCGCAGGTCCTTCAGCACGGCCGCCTCGTCCGGGGCCTGTGCGCCGGCCCGGCCGGCCGACAGCGCCAGGCACAGCGCGGCGGCGAAACCTGCGACGGCCGAGGCCGATGTCCAGCGTGCTTTCAAGATCTCTCCCTGGCAGCGCCGGGTGCGCCGTGCGACGTTGAAGAAAAGCGGCGCACCAGCTGCCGCAGGAACTTCGCCAGCACCCACACCAGCGTCGCCGACACCATGAGCGCCAGCACCAGGAACCCGGCCAGCACCAGCGGATGCGTCCACGACAGCCACAGCACCGCCGGCACCAGCCCGTCGCCCAGCAGCGACAGCCCGATGTTGGAGAACGGCTCGGGCGAGGTGTTGACCGCCGCCCGCGTGGTGGCCTTCGCGACGTGGCTGGTGGCGGCGAGGCCGCCGCCCAGGACCGCCGCGATGGTCGCCCAGGTGGCCTGGTCGGCACCGAACACCGCGGCCGCCAGCGCCGCGCCGGCCGGGATGCGCAGCACGGTGTGCAGCACGTCCCACAGGCTGTCGACGCCGGGGATCTTGTCGGCGAAGAACTCGACGCACAGCATCAGCCCGCTCGCGCCCAGCATCAGCGGGTGCTGCAGCAGGTGCAGCCCGTGCGGCAGCTCGACCCAGCCGAGCGCGCCGGCGGCGCCGGTCAGGAACAGCACCGCGTACAGGCGCAGCCCGCTGGCCCAGCCGAGCGCGGCCGCGATCGCGAGCAGTTGCGGCGTGTCGAGGTTCATCGCGGCGTCAACCCGGTTCCAGCCACGACGGCTTGCGCTTGCCCAGGAAGGCCTGCACGCCCTCGCGGCCTTCGTCGCTGGCGCGGATGTCGGCGATGCGGCGTGCGGTGTCCTCGCGCAGCGCCGCGCTGATCGGCTGGCCGGCGATGTCCTGCACCAGCCGCTTGCAGGCGCGCGCCGCCATCGGCCCGTTCGCCACCAGCGCGGCGACGATCTCGTCGACCTTGGCGTCCAGCGCGCCGGCCGCGCACACCTCGTGCACGAAGCCGAGCGCCTGCGCCTGCGTGGCCGTGAAGCGCTCGGCCGTCACCATGTAACGCCGCGAGGCCTGCTCGCCCAGCGCGCGGATCACGTAGGGGCTGATGGTGCCGGGCAGCAGGCCGAGCTTCGCCTCGCTGAGGCAGAAGCCGGCCGCGTCGGCCGCGACCAGCACGTCGCACACGGCGGCCAGGCCGACGCCACCGGCATAGCAGTCGCCGTGGATGCGGCCGACCACCGGCACCGGGCAGCTGTAGACCGTCCACAGCATGTCGGCCAGCGCCTGCGCATCGGCGCGGTTCTGCTCCCAGCTGTAGTCGGCCATCGCGCGCATCCACGCCAGGTCGGCACCGGCGCAGAAGGCCTTGCCGTGGCCGCCGAGCACGATCGCGCGCAGGCCGGTGTCGGCGCCGAGCACGGCGAAGGTGTCGCGCAACTCGGCGATCACCCCGTCGTTGAAGGCGTTGCGCACGTCGGGGCGGTTCAGCCACACGGTGGCCACGTGGGCCGAAGGACGCCCGATGTCGAGTGTGGCAGCCATGGCAGTCACTCGGTCTCCGGCACGGCCCGCGGCACCGCCGCGACCGGCGCGGCGGCCGCGAGCTGGCCGGCGCGGCTCACGCGCAGCGCCGGCTCGGTGCGCCAGACCACGCGGTCGTCGGCCGCATAGAGCCAGCAGGTCGTGCCTTCGCGTTCGCAGGCGCTCAGCACGTCGGCCATCGCTGAAGCGCTGTCGGACGCCATGCGCGCGCTGCCGTCGGCCGCGATGGCAAACGCGCGCGGCATCGGCAAGGTGAGGAACTGCAGGTACTTGCCGCGCGCGTCGTCGCGCACCGGCACCGAGGCCGCGTCGTTCAGGTTGGCGAAGCGGCTGTCGGCCGGCACGGCGAAGCGGTTGGGCTTCGGCACGGCCGCCAGCGCCGTCGCCGGGGCCTTCTCGGCCTCGGCCGGCGCGACCCACACCACCGTCTTGTCGACGGCATACAGGCGGCACGGCACGCCCTTCGAGGCGCGGCGGCAGAAGTCCATCGCCCGCAGGTTCGGATCGGCCGGTGCGCCGGGCTCCCGGCCTTGCCACGTATAGGACAGGCCGACGTGCTGGCCGTCGTTGCTGACCGCAAAGGCACGCGGCATCGGCCGGGTCAGGAAGTCGCGGTAGAAGGCGCGCGAACGCGGCCCGACCGGCACCTTGTCGACGTCGTCCAGCGGCGCGAACGCCGTCGAGGCCGGCATGGTGCGCGGGTTCAACGTGCTGGCGTTGCCGCTGCCCTTCACCGCGATGATGTCGAGGCTGGCCGTGCGGCCCATCGTGACGACCGCGACGCCCGGGTATTCGAAGGCGGCGCCGTTGGCGTAGTCGACGCCGGCACCGATCACGCCGCCGAGGAGGATGTTGCCGAACATCGCCGCGCGCGTGCTCGATTCGACGCTCAGCTGGCCCGGCACCTGGCCGGCCTGCCGGCACTCGATCTTCATCGGCCGGTTCGAGCGGGCGACCTGCAGGTCGCCGGGCGCACGCAGCTGCCAGCTGCCCTTGTCGTTGCTCAGCACGCAGTCGGCGGCCGGCACCGCGATGGCGTCCAGCGTCTCCACCTTCACGAACAGCGGCTGCGACGAGCCCCCGGTCACGGAAGCGCATCCGGCCAGGGCCATGGCGGCCAGCGCACCGGCCAGCCCTCGGATCAAACGGGATTGCACAGGTTCACCCTCCTCGATGGTTCTACATCCGGAACACGCCGAACTTCACGTCCGGGATCGGCGCGTTCAGGCTCGCGCTGATCGCCAGCGACAGCACGCGGCGCGTGTCGGCCGGGTCGATCACGCCATCGTCCCACAGGCGCGCGCTCGCGTAGTAGGGGTGCGCCTGCTGCTCGAACTGGTCGAGCACCGGCTGCTTGAAGGCCGCCTCCTCGGCGGCGCTCCAGCTGCCGCCCTTGGCCTCGATGCCGTCGCGGCGCACCGTGGCCAGCACGCTCGCGGCCTGCTCGCCGCCCATCACCGAGATGCGCGCGTTCGGCCACATCCACAGCAGCCGCGGGTTGAAGGCGCGCCCGCACATGCCGTAGTTGCCGGCGCCGAAGCTGCCGCCGATGATCACGGTGAACTTGGGCACCTGGGCGGTCGACACCGCGGTCACCATCTTGGCCCCGTGCTTGGCGATGCCTTCGGCCTCGTACTTGCGGCCGACCATGAAGCCGGTGATGTTCTGCAGGAACACCAGCGGCACCTTGCGCTGGCAGCACAGCTCGATGAAGTGCGCGCCCTTCTGCGCCGATTCGGAGAACAGCACGCCGTTGTTGGCGATGATGCCCACCGGCATGCCGTCGATGTGGGCGAAGCCGGTCACCAGCGTGGTGCCGTAGCGCGCCTTGAACTCCTCGAACTCGCTGGCGTCGACGATGCGCGCGATGATCTCGCGCACGTCGAAGGGCTTGCGGGTGTCGGTCGGGATGATGCCGTGCAGTTCGCCCGCGTCGAACAGCGGCGCGCGCGGCGCGATGCAGCGCAGCGCCGCATCCTTGCGCCAGTTCAGGTGCGAGACCGCGGTGCGCGCGATCGCCAGCGCATGCGCGTCGTTCTGCGCCAGGTGGTCGGCCACGCCCGACAGGCGGGTGTGCACGTCGCCGCCGCCCAGGTCTTCGGCGCTGACGATCTCGCCGATGGCCGCCTTCACCAGCGGCGGGCCGGCCAGGAAGATCGTGCCCTGGTTCTTCACGATGATCGACTCGTCGCTCATCGCCGGCACGTAGGCGCCGCCGGCGGTGCACGAACCCATCACGACGGCGATCTGCGGGATGCCCAGGGCGCTCATCTGCGCCTGGTTGAAGAAGATGCGTCCGAAGTGGTCGCGGTCGGGGAACACCTCGTCCTGGTTCGGCAGGTTGGCGCCGCCGGAGTCGACCAGGTAGATGCACGGCAGCCGGTTGGCCTGCGCGATCTCCTGCGCGCGCAGGTGCTTCTTGACCGTCATCGGGTAGTAGGTGCCGCCCTTCACCGTCGCGTCGTTGCACACGACCATGCAGTCGACGCCCGAGACGCGGCCGATGCCGGCGATCAGTCCCGCGCCCGGCGCGTCGTCGTTGTACATCCCCAGCGCGGCGAGCGGCGCCACTTCGAGGAAGGGCGTGTCCGGGTCGAGCAGCATCTCGACGCGGTCGCGCGGCAGCAGCTTGCCGCGTGCCACGTGCTTGGCGCGCGGGCCGTCGCCGCCGCCCTGCGCGATGCGCGCCAGCTTCGCGTTCAGGTCGTCGACCAACGCACGCATCGCCGCGGCATTGGCCTTGAAGTCTTCCGAGCGGGGGCTGAGCTTGGACGCGAGGGCGGGCATGGAGTCTCCTGGTGCGCGGTCTTTGCCGCGCCGGCACAAGTCTAGGCTCGACAGCATACGCAGCCGCGGGCCCCATCGGCAGCCACCGAGGTTGCAAATCGTGCCAGACTCGCGGCATGTCCCGGACCGCCGCCACGCCGATGGCCTTCGCCCGCTGCGTCGTGCTCGCTTACGAGCGCTACGGCGCCGACCCGCGCGCGGCGCTGCATCAGGCACAAATCACGCCAGCCGATCTGCGCCGGCCCGACGGGCGCATCACCGCGGCGCAGATGGAGGCGCTGTGCGGTTTCGCGATGCAGGAGCTGGACGACGAGGCGCTCGGCTGGTTCTCGCGGCGGCTGCCGTGGGGCAGCTACGGCATGCTGTGCCGCGCGTCGATCACCGCGCCGACGCTGGGGGTGGCGATGAAGCGCTGGTGCCGCCACCACCGCCTGCTGACCGACGACCTGTTGCTGCACCTCGACACCGGCGGGCCGGTCGCGCAGCTGACCCTCACCGAGAACCGGCGCTTCGGCGCGCTGCGCGAGTTCTGCCTCGTCACCAGCCTGCGCTACCTGCACGGCTTCGCCTGCTGGGCGATCGATTCGCGCATCGCGCTGCGCGACGCGAGCTTTCCGTTCGCGGCGCCGCCGCACCGCGAGGTCTACCCGGTGCTGTTCCCGGGCACCGTGCGCTTCGACGCGGCGCAGGCCGGGTTCAGCTTCGATGCGCAGGACCTGGCGATGCCCTTGCGGCGGGACGAGCGCGCGCTGCAGGCGATGCTGCAGCGCGCGCTGCCGCTGACGGTGCTGCCCTACCGGCGCGACCGGCTGTTGGCGCGGCGCGTGCGCGAGCTGCTGCGCCAGGACGCGGCGCGGCATGGCACGGCCGATGCGCTGGCGCAGGCGTTGAACCTGTCGGTGCGCAGCCTGCACCGGCAGCTGAAGGACGAGGGGGTGTCGCTGCAGGCGCTGAAGGACGAGGTGCGGCGCGACCAGGCGAGCGAGCTGCTGTTGCGCACCGACCGCCCGGTCAAGCAGGTGGCGCAGGCGGTCGGGTTCGGCAACGAGAAGAGTTTTGCCAGGGCGTTCAAGCAGTGGACCGGCAGGTCCCCCCGCGAATTCCGTAGCCCGGATGCCAATCCGGGATGACCCGTCCCATCAGGGGAGCACCGGCGTCGCCACGGCCTGCTGGATCCGCAAGTCCGCATCCCGCTGCAACAGGAAGCGCTGCGCCACCAGCGCATTCGCCGCCGCCGTCACCGCGCCCACATACCCCGCCTGGTTGCCATACAGCGACTCCAGCGACGGCCGCGCATCGCCCGCCGCCAGCCGCGCCGCCTCGGTCTTGTGGAACGGCAGGTAGCTCCCCGTCAGGCTCGTCAGGTCGACCATGCCCGGCGTCGCGACGTAGTTGAACTCGACGCTGGTGCCCAGCGGCGCCTGCACCTCGATGCCGCGGATGCCGGCGCTCGGCATGCCGGTGGCCGCATCCACCTGCGGCACCAGGATCGCGTAGTCGGTGCCGGCCAGCGGCGGCAGCTGGGTCGCGATGCCGCTCTCGTCCTGCGGCACGTACTGCGGGCCGAAGTCCAGCACGCGGTAGCCGTTGAACCAGCCGCGGTAGCTGAAATCGGGCACCGCGCTCGCGACGCCGGCCACCGGCCAGGCGACCCCCTTGATGGCCGGGAACGCCACCCGCTCCGGCCGCACCAGCGTGCCGGCCGCGATGGACGGCACCTGGCTCGGCGGCGGCGCGGTGTCGTGCACCACCCAGTCTTCCAGCGCGATGAACAGCGCGCGGAAGGTGTCGGTGTGGTGCGCCACCGTGCCGCGCGGATAGACGCTGTTCGTCGGCGCATACAGGATGCTCGCGGTACCGCCCGGCCCGCCATGCTGCGTGGCCGCGTAGTAGTAGATGCGCGCGTTGCCCGGCTGCACCAGGTCGGCAAAGCCCCAGGCGTCGGTCAGCACCGGCGAGCCCTGCAGCTGCCAGAACTCGGTGCCCGACAGGCCGAGGAAGAACTTCGGGCAGGTGTTGCTCGCGGCGCAGCGCGTCATCACGCCGCCCTTGCGGCCGGTGATCGGGTCGACGTAATCCTTGTCGAGCGCGCGCGGCGCGGTCTGGCCGAACGCGGTGTGGTCGGTGCGGATCGCACCACCGCCGCCCGGCACCGCGAAGCGCGTGTTGACGTTGGTCTGGCGCGCCGCCACGTGGGCGTACAGGCCGTCGAACACCTTGCTGCCGTCCAGCGCCTGGTTGAAGCCCAGGTGCAGGAAGGTCTTCATCGCATTGCCCGACTGCGAGGTGCCCTGCCCGATCGCATGCGTGATGCGCCCGGCCAGCGGGTTGGCCACGCCGTCGGCATCGGTGGCTTGCCGGCGGAAGAAGCTCACCGTGTCGCGCAGCGCGGCCAGGCCCAGGCCCATCACCTTCGGGTCCTTCGCGACGTAGACCAGCTCGTACAGGTAGGCCGGGTCGAAGCCGCCCTTCAGGCAGACCTTGCTGCCGTCGGGGGTGCCGGGGAAAGGCTTGGCCGAGGTGTCGCAATCAGCGAACTTCCAGTCCGACGGCGGGATCGCGACCCGCGCATCGGTGTCGTTCAGGCGCCGCGTCAGCGAGTAGCCGGGCAGCGTGTTGTCGAGGCTGGTCGGCGCATACGGGATCATCGTGCCGTTGAAGACGCCGCCGGGCAGCGTCATCACCGGCGTCGCGGCGGCGGGGACCAGCTCGCTGCGGTAGGTGCCGGTGATGGACGTGCCGTCCTTGTTGAGCGCCACCGGCACGCTCAGCGTCAGCCGCGCCGGGCTGCTCTTGGGCACGTCGCCCTGCCAGGCCGAGTACAGCAGCACGTAGCCGCGCTCCAGGAACACCGCATCGCTCGGCGTCGTCGCCGGCGCGGGCAGGGTCAGGATGTTGCCGCGGTTCGGCGCGTCGTAGCGCAGCACGCCGCTCGCCTTCGTCATGTCCTTGGGCTTGAGCAGCACGAACTCGGCGCTGTACTCGACCATGCCGCGCGCATTCACCGGCGCGAGGGCCAGGTCCTGGATGATGGCGTTGTGCGCGTCCTTCGGGTCGACCTCGCCGCGCAGCGTGCCGCTGACTTTCTCGTACGCGCCGACGCTGCCGTAGCTGCCGGCGAAGTCTTCGGTGGCGGTGATGCTCAGGTGCATCTGCGGCGTGGCGGCCACGGGTGGCGGTGCGCTGCCGCCGGAATCGCCGCCGCAGGCGGCCATGAACGTGGCAAGGCATGCCGCACTGAAGCGGCCATGGAAGGCATGTCTCATGTCTGTCTCCTGATTGATCCAGAGAAGCAAACTGCCCACCCGGCAACGACCCGGGATCCGGCTTTGCCGGGCCCAGGGTTGGCGCCCCTTGGGGGCAGGAGCGAAGCGACTGGGGGGCCCGATCTACTCGGGTTCGATGCCGGCGGACTTGATCACGCGGCCCCACTTCTGCGTCTCGCCGGCCTGGAAGCTGGCAAGGCCCTCCGGGGTGGTCGTGAAGGCAACCGACCCGCTGGCGTCGAAGAACGACTTCGCCGCGGCACTGGCCGTGCCGTTGATGAGCAGCTCGCGCAAGCGCGTCACCACCGCCGGCGGCGTCCCGGCCGGCACATAGGCCGCGAACCAGTACCCCATGTCGTAGCCCTTCACGCCGGCTTCGTCGATGGTCGGCAGCTCGGGCAGCAGCGGCGAGCGCTGCGCGGTCGACACGCCCAGCGCGCGCAGCTTGCCGGCTTTGACCTGCGGCACGCCGGTGGAGGTGTCGGTGATCATCAGGTCGATCTGGCCGCCCAGCAGGTCGGTGATCGCCAGCGGGTTGCTCTTGTACGGCACGTGCAGCAGGTCGACGTGCGCCATCTGCTTGAACAGCTCGCCGGCCACGCGGCTGGACGAGCTGCCGCTGCCGAAGCTCAGCTTGCCCGGCTGCTGCTTCGCGGCGGCCAACACGTCGGCCACCGTCTTGTACGGCGACGCCGCATTGACCACCATGATCTGCCCGCCCTTGCCGAGCGCGGTGACGGGCGCGAAATCCTTCACCGGGTCGTAGGGCAGCTTCTTGTACAGGTGCTCGTTGGCGGCATGCGTGGTGTTGGTGGTGATCAGCACGGTGTAGCCGTCGGGCGCCGCGCGCGCGACGTTCTGCGCGGCCAGCATGCCGCTCGCGCCGGCCTTGTTGTCGACCACCACCGCCTGCTTCGTGTCGACGCTGACCGACTGGCCGAGCGCGCGCGCCAGCTGGTCGGTCGCGCTGCCGGCCGCGAAGGGCACGACGAAGGTGATGGGCTTGGCCGGCCACGCCTGGGCATGCGCCGCACCGATCGCCACGACGAACGACGCAACACCGAGGCCGGCGGCCAGCAGCCGTCGTCGCAGCAGGGAAGAACAGGAAATCGTCATCGCTTGTCTCCGTCAGTTGTTCGAATCGAAAGGCGGGCCGGCCAGGCAAGCGGCCAACCTGGCCGGCACCTGCAGCGGCAGCTCCAGCAGCAGGAAGGACAAGGCTTTGCCATGCCCGTCCAGGTTCAGTGCCTCGTTGACGCCGCCGTCCAGCACGTCGTCGAGCATGAAGTTCATCGCATGCAGCCGCGGCAGCAGGTGGCGCACGATGGCGCCCGGCCGGCGGTGCGCGAACTGGCGGCGCACGGCCGCCTCGTCCACCTGCGCGACCAGCAGCGGCCACAGCTCGGGGTGCCAGGCGATCAGGCTGATGTTGGCGCGGTTGCCCTTGTCGCCGGTGCGCGCATGGGCGGCGCGGTACAGCGGCACGGTGAGGAGGGTGTCCGTGCTCACTGGAGTACCTTCGTGCTGCGCACTGCGGTATTCGCCCTTGGGGCGGCCCGGCGGGCTCACTGGAGTACCTTCGTGCTGCGCACTGCGGTATTCGCCCTTGGGGCGGCCCGGCGGGCTCATGCGCCGTCTCCCGCTTCCGCGAGAAAGCCGAAGCGCCCCGGCACGCGCTCGCGCGGCACGCTGCAGCTGGCGATGCCCAGGCGCCGGCGCAAGGCGGTGCGCACGCCACCGCCGCCCGCCGGGCCGCAGGTGTACAGCGCGGTCACCTCGCGCGCCAGCCGCTCGGCCTGGCCACGCTCGGCGTGCTGCAGCGCGACGCGCAGCCGCACGTCGCGTGCATCGCGGTCGGCCATGCCGCTGGCCCAGGTCCCGCCGTCGTCACCGAACACGCTGCCGACGCCGATCAGGTCGGCACGCAGCGGGCCCAGGCCCTGCAGGCGCTCGCGCAGGATGCCGGCCGCGAGCCGCGCCCGCGCCTCGGCGCGCGGCCCGGCGTACGAGATCTCGCCTTCGGCCAGCCAGCCGGTCTCGTGGCAGACGTTCACCTTCAGCTGCGCCGGCCGCGCATGGCCGCGCACGCCGCCCAGCCGCACCCGGTCGGGCGCGAGCTGCCGCACCCAGGCCTCGGAGATGTCGGCCACCACGTCCGGCGTCAGGTAGGCGGCCGGGTCGTGCACCTCGTAGAGCAGTTGCTCCTTCACGGTGTGCTCGTCGATGCGGCCGCCGCTGCCGGCCGGCTTGGTGATCACGCAATCGCCGTCGGCATCGATCTCGGCGATCGGGTAGCCCAGCTGCGCCAGGCCCGGAACGTCCTTGTAGCCGGGGTCGGCGTAGTAGCCGCCGCAGACCTGCGCGCCGCATTCCAGCAGGTGGCCGGCCATGGTGGCGCGTGCAAGGCGGTCCCAGTCGTCGCGCGCCCAGCCGAAATGCGCCAGCGCCGGGCCCACCGTCAGCGACGGATCGGCGACGCGCCCGGCGACGACGATCTCGGCCCCGGCCGACAGCGCATCGGCGATCGCCTCGGCGCCGAGGTAGGCGTTGGCCGACACGACGCGCAGCGCGGCGCCGTCGCGGCCCAGCGCCTCGAGCAGCAGCCCGCGGTGCGTGTCGCCGGCCAGGTCGTCGCCGGCCACCACCGCGATGCGCGGCGTGCGCAGACCGAGCTCGCGCGCCAGCGCGGCGATGCGGCGTGCGGCGCCCGGCGGGTTGGCCGCGCCGAAGTTGCTGACGATGCGCACGCCGGCCGCGAGGCAACGCGCCAGCACCGGCCGCAGCAGCTCGTCGAGCAGCGGTTCGTAGCCGCCATCCGGGTCGTCGCAGCGCGCCAGCTGGGCCAGCGCCAGCGTGCGCTCGGCCAGCGTCTCGAAGATCAGCACGGCCGGGCCGCCGGCGGCAATCAGCGCGTCGACCACCGGGCCGGCCGCGTCGGTGCGGTCGCCCGAGAAGCCGGCGGCGCAGCCGATGCGCAAGGTGTCGTGTTGCATGCGGCCATCGTAGGCAGCGCCGATTAATATGGGAAATCGCAAATTCGGATGAGTTGATCCGTCATGCAAATGAATGTCTCGACGCGCGAGCTGCGCGCCTTCGTGCTGCTGGCCGAGCAGCGCAACTTCTCGCGCGCGGCGGCGCTGTCGCACCTGTCGCAGCCGGCGTTCAGCGCGCTGATCCGCCGGCTGGAGGAGACACTCGGGCTGCGCCTGTTCGACCGCAGCACGCGCTCGGTCGAGCTGACGGCCGAGGGGCGCGAGTTCGAGCTGTCGGCGCGCCGCGTGCTCGACGAGTTCGACGCCGCGCTGTCCGGCGTGCGCGACCAGGCCGCGCGGCGCCGCGGCCGGGTCTCGATCGCGCTGCTGCCGTCATTGGCGGCCGGCTGGCTGCCGCGGGTGCTGGCCGGCTTCCGCGCCGCCTACCCGGGCATCGAGCTGCAGGTGGCCGACGTGCTGTCGGAGCCCTGCATCGAGCTGGTGCGCAGCGGGCATGCGGACTTCGCGCTGGCCGCGACGCGCGCCGAGACGCCCGAGCTGCGCGCCGAGGCCTTCTGCAGCGACGACTTCCACCTGGTCTGCCCGTCGCGGCACCCGCTGGCGCGGCTCGCCGACGTGCGGCCGAAGGACGTCGCTGCGTGGCCGTTCATCCACCTGTCGCGCACGTCCAGCGTGCGCCAGTACCTGGACGCGGCGACGCACCCGCAGGCGATGAACGCGGTGCTCGAGGTGGACCAGCTGGCCACCGTGATGGGCATGGTGCGCGCCGGGCTGGGGGTCAGCATCGTGCCGTGGCTGACGCTGTTCCACTTCAAGGCGCCGGGGGTGGTGACGCGCGCGCTGCCCTGGCCGGGGTTGACGCGCCAGCTGTACCTGGTGCGGCGGCGCGACCGCGGACTGTCGGTGGCCGCGCAGGGCTTGTACGAATGGGTGATGGCGCGTCCGCCGGAGGGCACGCAGCCGGGTGCGGCACGGCGGGGGCGCAAGGCGCCCTAGGTTTTTCGCCTGGGCTTGTCCTGCACCGGCCCGCCGCTCTCCTTCCACGCGCTGAAGCCGCCGTCGATGTGGGCGACGTGCCCGATGCCCATGTCCATCAACGTCTGCGTCGCGAGCGCCGAGCGCCAGCCGGCGGCGCAGAACAGCACGTACTCCTTGTCCTCGCCGAACTCGGGCTTGTGGTACGGCGATTCGGGGTCGACCCAGAACTCCAGCATGCCGCGCGGCGCATGCAGCGCCCCGGGGATCACGCCTTCGCGCTCGAGCTCGCGCACGTCGCGCACGTCGACGAACTGCACGCCGGGCTGGCCGTGCATCGCACGTGCCTGCTCGACGGTGTAGGTGGTGACGCGGGCCATGGCTTCGTCGACCAGGGCCTTCGCGGTCTTCTTGATCATGATCGGGTCTCCGCGGGGCGCCTCTTCAGCGCCTGCCGATCGTTGCCCCGGAACGGCCCGCCGTCAAGTCAGGGCGCCGCAGCCACCTGGCCGGCCTGCGGCGAGCGCGGGCCCGGCAACACGCCGTTGTAGCGCGGCGCACCCAGCGCGCGCTGGTTGGCCAGCACCGCGTAGGTCAACGCCGCATCGGTCGCGTTGTTCATCACCTGCTTCACCGCCGCCGCGATCAGCAGGCCGATCAGGCCGCCCTGTGCCTGTTGCTGCTGTTCGGCCGAACTCGCCATCGCGCTGCCCTGCCACAGCAGGTCGCCGCTGCGCAGGTCGACGATGCGGGCCTCGACGGCCACGCGCACCTCGCTGGCCAGCACGGTGTAGCTCGATCCGTAGCTCTTGACCCGCAGGTAGACAGCCGCGTCGGCCCCGAAGTACTCGCGCAGCTTGGCGTAGGGCAATTCCTGCGCGTCGTGGGCCACCGTCACGCCGTTCTGGCGGAAGGTCTCGTCCACCAGCGCGACGGGCAGCACGTAGTAGCCTGCCTCGGCCAGCGGGCGCGTGGCATGGGCCCACACGCCCGGCGTCGCCTGCACGTCGGGCGAATCGTTGATCGGCGGCAGCACCAGCATCGAAGCCGGCCTGGCGCGCTTGAACGCGGTGTAGTCGTAGGGCGGCGCCTGGGTGGCGCAACCGCCGAGCCACGCTGCCGCGAGGAGGATCAGCCAGCGGGCCTGCATCATGTCGACTTCTCCGTCTTGGTGGCCTGTCCCGCCTTGGCGGGCGCTTCGAGCCGCTTCAGCAGCCGGTCCATGTACTGGGCCGACTCCGGGAACGTGGTCTTCTCGGCCAGCCAGAGTTCGCGCGCGCGGTCGACGTTGCCGGCATCCAGCTGCAACATGCCCAGGTGGGCGCGGAAGCCGGGCGGCAGCGCGGCGCCGGTGCCGCGCGCCTTCTCGGCATGCGCCTCCATCGCGCGGATCTGCTCCTGCGGGCCGACGCCGGCGTGCAGCAGCGTGTCGTATTGCTGGCGCGGGAAGTCCTCCCACATGTAGAGCGACACCGGCTTCTGCGCGCAACCGGCGAACAGCGCGATGCCCGCGGCCGCCAGCGCGCAGCGCACCGGGGTGCGGGCGTGCATCAGGAGCCCCATTGGTTGGCGTCCTTGGCGGCGACGAGGTTGTTGACGGCTTCGCGCATGGCCAGGTCCAGCACCTTGCCGTTCAGCGTCGCGTCGTAGCCGGCGGTGCCGCCGAAGCCGAGCACCTCGCGGTTCGACAGCTCGTACTCGCCGGCGCCGCGTGCCGAGTAGACGACCTCGGAGGTGAGGATGTTGACCACGTTGAGCGTGATCTTCGCGTAGGCCACCTGCGTCTTGCCGCGGCCGAGCAGGCCGAACAGCTGGTGGTCGCCGACTTCCTTGCGGCCGAACTCGGAGATGTCGCCGGTGACGACGAACGAGGCGCCCTTCAGCGTCTGGGTCGCGCCGAGCAGCTTGGCCTCCTGGCTGGCCTCGCTGAGGTTGTCGCGGTCGAGCACCGAGAAGCGCTGCGAATCCTGCAGGTGGGCGATCAGCGTGGTCTTGGCCTGGCTGCCGAGGCGGTCGACGCCATCGGAGAACACGCCGCGCATGAAGCTGGAGCGGTTGTCGAACTTGCCGACGGACACGGGCACGCGCTTGCCCGCGAAGGGCGCGGCGGCGGACTGGACTTTCTCGACCGCGACGCTGCGCGAGCTTTCCGTGGCGCAGCCGGCGAGCGACAGCAGAGCAGCCGCCGCACACGCGGCAATGAGACCTTGGTTCATGGATCCTCCCGAAATGACAGGCCGGTTTATACCGGCTGGCAGCCCGTGTCGGATACCCCAATGAAGGGGATGTCGGCACCGAAACGACAGCGCCCGGTGGCAGACCGTGCGATCCGGCACTCTCTACGCCAGCGCCCGCCCGATCAGGATCTTCTGCACGTCGCTCGTGCCCTCGTAGATCTGGCACACCCGCACGTCGCGGTAGATGCGCTCGACCGGGAAATCGCTGACGTAGCCGTAGCCGCCGAACACCTGGATCGCCTCGCTGCACACGCGCTCGGCCATCTCGCTGGCGAACAGCTTGCCCATCGCCGCCTCCTTCAGGCACGGCAGGCCGGCGTCCTTCAGGCGCGCCGCATGGTGGATCAGCTGGCGCGCCGCCTCGATCTGCGTCGCCATCTCCGCGAGCCGGAACTGCACCGCCTGGTGCTCGAAGATCGGCTTGCCGAACGCGACGCGCTCCTTCGCGTACTGCAGCGCCGCCTCGAAGGCTGCGCGCGCCATGCCCACCGCCTGCGACGCGATGCCGATGCGCCCGCCTTCCAGGCCCGACAGCGCGATCTTCAGGCCCTGCCCCTCGTCGCCCAGCAGGTTGGCCACCGGGATGCGGCAGTCCTCGAACAGGATCTGCGCGGTGTCGCTCGCATGCTGGCCCATCTTGTCCTCGAGCCGCGCGACCCCGTAGCCGGGCGTGGTTGTCGACACGATGAAGGCGCTGATGCCCTTCTTGCCGGCCGCCTTGTCGGTGACCGCCATCACGATCGCGACGTCGCCGTGCTTGCCGCTGGTGATGAACTGCTTGACGCCATTCAGCACGTAGTGGTCGCCGTCCTTCACCGCGGTGGTCTTCAACCCGTCGGCCTGCGAGCCGACGTGCGGTTCGGTCAGGCAGAACGCGCCCAGCATCTCGCCGCGCGCCAGCGGCCTGAGCCACTGCGCCTTCTGCGCGTCGTTCGCCCACGCCATCAGGATCGAGCACACCGGGCAGTTGTTGACGCTGACGATGGTGGACGTGGCGCCGTCGCCGGCGGCGATCTCCTCGAGGATCAGCGACAGGCTCAGGTAGTCGAGGCCGGCACCGTCCCATTCGGCGGGCACCGCGACGCCGTAGCAGCCGAGCTCGGCCAGGCCGCGCAGCTCGTCCTTCGGGAAGTGGTGCTCCTTGTCCCAGCGCGCCGCCTGCGGCGCGATGCGGTCCTGCACATAGGCGCGCACGGCGTCCTGCACCGCGCGGTGGTCTTCGGTCAACATCGCTTTGTCTCGTTTCTTCGTGCGGCTACCAGGCCAGCGGCTGGTGGTCGTGGTTGAGGAAGCTGCCGTTCTCGGACGGCTTCAGCGCGGCCAGCGTGCGGCGCATGTCGCCGACGCTGCGCTCGACGTCGAGGTCGGCGGCCGAGCCGCCCATGTCGGTGCGCACCCAGCCGGGGTGGAAGGCGACGCAGGTGGCACGGTCGGCGAGCACGAAGGACATGTCCTTCAGCACCGAGTTCAGCGCCGCCTTCGAGGCCCGGTAGAGCCAGCTGCTGCCGGTGCTGCGCAAGCCGATCGAGCCCATGCGCGAGGACAGCACCGCGAGCTTCGCGCCGGGCGCCAGCGCGTCGGCCACCTGCGGCAGGATGCGCATCGCGCCGAGCACGTTGACGTGCATCACGGCATCGAAATCGGCCTGGCTGGGCGTCTGCGGCGCAGCCAGGCGCGGGCCGGTGACGCCGGCGTTGACGATCACGACGTCGAAGGCCTGGCCGTCGATGCGCCAGGCCAGGCCCGAGGCGCTGGCGGTGTCGGCCACGTCGAGCGCGAAGGCCTCGGCGCCGAGTTCGCGCAGGCGCGCGAGGCCGGCCTCGTCGCGCGCGGTGGCGGTGACGCGGGCGCCGTCGGCGCGGTACTGGCGGACGAATTCCAGGCCGATGCCGCGCGACGCGCCGATGATCAGGACGTTCATGGGGTGCGTTCCCGGATTGGCATCCGGGCTACACCAATTCCACGGCCATGGCGGTGGCCTCGCCGCCGCCGATGCACAAGGCCGCCACGCCGCGCTTCAGCCCGCGCTTGCGCAAGGCCCCGAGCAGCGTGACCACGATGCGCGCCCCGCTGGCACCGATCGGGTGGCCCAGCGCACAGGCGCCGCCGTGCACGTTGACGATCTCGTGCGGCAGCTTGTACTCGTGCATCGCCGCCATCGTCACCGCGGCGAAGGCCTCGTTGACCTCCCACAGGTCGACCTCCTTCGCGGCCCAGCCGGTCTTCTTCAGCACCTTGTCGATCGCGCCGATCGGCGCCGTCGTGAACCAGTTCGGCGCCTGCGCATGCACCGAATGCGCCTGGATGCGCGCGAGCGGCTTGCAGCCCAGCCGCCTGGCCGTGCTCTCGCGCATCAGCACCAGCGCCGCCGCGCCGTCGGAGATGCTCGACGCGTTCGCCGCGGTGATCGTGCCGTCCTTCTTGAACGCCGGCTTCAGCGACGGGATCTTGTCGAGCCTGGCCTTGAACGGCTGCTCGTCGAACTTGACCACCGTGTCGCCGGCCTTGCCGGGCAGCGTCACCGGCGCGATCTCCCACTCGAAGCTGCCGTCCTCGTTGGCCTGCTTGCTGCGCTGCGTCGACGCGATCGCGAACGCGTCCTGCGCCTCGCGCGTGAACTGGTACTTGGCCACGCATTCCTCGGCGAACACGCCCATCGCGCGGCCGCGGTCGTAGGCATCCTCCAGCCCGTCGATCGCCATGTGGTCGAACATCTGCGCCGCGCCGTAGCGCACGCCCTTGCGCGCGAACACCAGGTGCGGCGCATTGGTCATGCTCTCCATGCCGCCGGCCACCATCACGTCGGCGCTCTCGGCCTTCAGCATGTCGTGCGCGAACATCATCGCGCGCATGCCCGAGCCGCACATCTTCGACAGCGTCACCGCGCCGGCCGACTGCGGCAGCCCCGCGCCCAGCGCCGCCTGGCGCGCCGGCGCCTGGCCCTGGCCGGCCATCAGGCAGTTGCCCATCAGCACCTCGTTGACGGCGTCGCCGGTGATGCCGGCACGCTCGACCGCGGCCTTGATCGCGATGGCGCCCAGCTGGTGGCCCGCCAGCGCGCTGAAATCGCCCAGCATGCCGCCGATCGGCGTGCGGGCGGCGGAAACGATGACGATGGGATCGGACATGGGGGTCTCCTTCGGTCGGTGAATGGACATCTTTGTACGCTCGGCCGGGCCGGCGTCAATCGGGAATCGGTCCGGCCTGCGCGATCTCGCGCAGGGCCTGCAGCAGACGGTCGACGTCGGCCTCGGTGTGGGCGGCCGACAGCGTGATGCGCAGCCGCGCGCTGCCCACCGGCACCGTCGGCGGCCGGATCGCGGGCACCCACAGGCCGCGCTTTCGCAGCGCCGCGGTCATCGCCAGCGCCTCGGCGTTGCCGCCCAGGATCAGCGGCTGGATCGGTGTCGGCGACGGCGGGTTCGCCCACGGCAGTTCCGCCAGGCCCGTGCGCAGCCGCTGCACCAGCGCCAGCACGTGCGCACGCCGCTGCGGCTCGCGCTGCATCACGCGCAGGCTCTCGCGCAGCACCTCGGCCTGCATCGCCGGCATCGCGGTCGCGAAGACGTAGCTGCGGGTGCGCTGCAGCAGCCAGTCGACCAGCGTCGCATCGCCCGCGACGAAGGCGCCCGCGACACCGGCCGCCTTGCCGAGCGTGGCCATGTAGACCAGCCGGTCCGACTGCAGCCCCAGCTGCGCGGCCGTCCCCTGCCCCTGCGGCCCCAGCACGCCGAAGCCGTGCGCATCGTCGACCAGCAGCCAGGCCCCGTGCCGCTCGCACAGCGCCAGCATCTCGCGCAGCGGCGCGACGTCGCCGTCCATGCTGAACACCGCATCGGTGACGACCAGCTTGCGCTCGGCGGACGAGGCAGCCAGCTGCTCGGCCAGTGCCGCCAGGTCGCCATGCGGGTAGACCGAGACCTGCGCCCCGGACAGGCGTGAACCGTCGATCAGGCAGGCATGGTTCAGCGCATCGCAGAACAGCGCGTCGCCGCGCCCCACCAGCGCCGGCAGCAGCCCGACGTTGGCCGCGAACCCGGCGTAGAAGCTCAGCGCCGCCGGCATGCCGACGAAGGCAGCCAGCTCGCGCTCCAGCGCCTCGTGCGCCTCGGTGTGCCCGCAGACCAGCGGCGACGCAGTCGCGCCGACGCCCCAGGTGGCGGCCGCGCGCTGCGCCGCGGCGACCAGGTCCGGGTGCTGCGCGAGGCCCAGGTAGTCGTTGCTGCAGAAGGCCAGCAGCGCTTCGCCGTCGACCACCATGCGCGGGCCGTCGGCCTGCTGCACGACGCGGCGGCGCCGGCGCAGGCTTTTCTCGTCCAGCGCATCCAGCTGCGCGGCCATCTCGGCCAGGTCGAAGGCGTTCATCGGGTCGTCCAGTGCGCCAGCATGTCCTGCGCGGTCGCCTGCGGGCGGTACGGCAGCTCGGCCCACAGCGGCGCGTCCAGCCGCTCGCGCAGCGTCTGCACGTTGGCATCGGCCGACTGCATCGCCGGGTCGATGTGGTTGGCCACCCAGCCGGCCAGGCGCAGGCCGCGCGCGCGGATCGCCTCTTGCGTGAGCAGCGCGTGGTTCAGGCAGCCCAGGCGCAGGCCGACCACCAGCAGCACCGGCAGGTCCAGTGCCTGCGCCAGGTCGGCACCGGTCTGCGTGTCGTTCAGCGGCACCAGGAAGCCGCCGGCGCCTTCCACCACCACGGCGTCGGCCAACGCCGCCAGCTCGCGGTAGCGGCGGCCGAGCTCGCAGATGTCGATCTGCACGCCGGCGGCACGCGCCGCGAGATGCGGCGACAGCGGCAGCGGCAGGCAGTACGGGTTGTCCAGCTCGCGCGGCACCGCGACATTGCCGGCGGCGCGCAGCGCCAGCACGTCCTCGCTGTCGTCACCGTGCGGCGTCGCGACGGTGCCGGCGGCCACCGGCTTCATGCCGACCACGCGCTTGTGGCGGCGGCGCAGGTCCAGCATCAGCGTGCTGCTGACCAGCGTCTTGCCGACGCCGGTGTCGGTGCCGGTGACGAAGTAGCCTTCGACGTTCACGCGAGGTCTCCCTTGGCCCGGGTGTCGGTCCGGGGTGCATTCTTGTGGCGCGGTCCCGGATTGACATCCGGGCTGCGAAGGGCCGCCAGGGCGCCCGAGGCGAGGTGCGCGCATGCGGCCTCGTCGATCACGTAGGGCGGCATGAAGTACAGCGTCGACCCGATCGGCCGAAGCAACAACCCCTCGCGCAGCGCCGCCGCGTGATACCGCCGCGCAAACAGCGGATCGTCGGTGTCGATGTCGAACGCCCACACCATGCCCATCCGCCGGCTGCGCAGCACCGCCGGGTGCGCGCGCAGCGGCTCGCACAACGCATCCAGCGTCGCCGCCGTCGCCGCGTTGTGCGCCATCCAGTCGCGCTGCGCAAAGATCTCCAGCGTCGCCAGCGCCGCGCGGCAGGCCAGCGGGTTGCCGGTGTACGAATGCGAATGCAGGAAGCCGCGCGCCGTGCTGTCGTCGTAGAACGAGGCGTACACGGTGTCGGTCGTCAGCACCGCCGACAAGGCCATCGTGCCGCCCGTCAGGCCCTTCGACAGGCACAGGAAGTCCGGCACGATGCCGGCCTGCTGGTGCGCGAACAGGCTGCCGGTGCGGCCGAAGCCGACCGCGATCTCGTCGCACACCAGGTGCACCTCGTGGCGGTCGCACAGCGCGCGCAGCTCGCGCAGGTAGTGCGGGTCGTGCATCGCCATGCCGGCGGCGCACTGGATCAGCGGCTCGACGATGACGGCCGCGATCTCGTCGTGCTGCGCCTCCAGCACCGCCTGCAAGGCCCGCGCGCAGCGGCGCGCCACGTCGGCCGGCGACTCGCCCGCCTCGGCCCGGCGCGCATCCGGGCTCGGCACCGTCGCGCTCAGCCGCACCAGCGGCCCGTAGGCCTCGCGGAACAGCGGGATGTCGGTGACCGACAAGGCCCCCACCGTCTCGCCGTGGTAGCCGCCTTCCAACCCGATGAACTTCGTCTTGCCCGGCCGCCCGCGGTTGCGCCAGTGGTGCGCGCTCATCTTCAGCGCGATCTCGGTGGCCGCGGCGCCGTCGCTCGCGTAGAACGCATGGCCCAGGCCGGTCAGCGCCGCCAGCTGCTCCGACAGCGCCACCACCGGCTCGTGCGTGCAGCCGGCCAGCATCACGTGGCACAGCGTGTCGAGCTGCCGGTGCAGCGCCGCGCGCAAGTGCGGGTGCCCATGGCCGAACAGGTTGACCCACCACGAGCTGATGCCGTCCAGGTAGCGCCGACCGGCGCCGTCGACCAGCCACACCCCTTCGGCACCCGCGACCTCGAGCAGCGGCTGCGTCTCGTGCTGCTTCATCTGGCTGCACGGGTGCCACACCGCGGCGCGGCTGCGCTCGTTCAAGCCGCTCATGCCGCTCATGCCGCAGCCTCCTGCGCGGCGCGCAGGCGCCGCAGGTTCTTGAAGCGCTTCGCCGGGTCGTACGGGAACACGTCGTGCACATGCCCGCCTTGGATGCGCTCCTTGCGGCTCTGCCAGAACTCCGCCTCCAGCAGGTCGGCGTGGTGCTTCATGAACACCTCGCGCACGCCCGGGTTCCCGAGCAGGAAGGGCCCGAAGGTCTCGGGGAACACGTCGCGCGGCCCGACCCGGTACCAGACCTCGGCCGACAGCTCTTCCTCCTCGGTGCGCGGTGCCGGCACGCGGCGAAAGTTGCAGTCGGTCAGGTACTCGATCTCGTCGTAGTCGTAGAACACCACCTTGCCGTTGCGCGTGACGCCGAAGTTCTTCCACAGCATGTCGCCGGGGAAGATGTTGGCGGCCACCAGGTCCTTGATCGCGTTGCCGTACTCCACCACCGCCCGCTCCACCTGCTCGGGCGTCGCCTCCTGCAGGTAGATGTTCAGCGGGATCATGCGGCGCTCGATGTAGACGTGGCGGATCACCAGGTCGTCGCCGTCCTCCTCGATCAGGCTGGGGCAGAAATGCTTCAGCTCGGCCACCAGCTCGTCGTCGAAGCGAAAGCGCGGGAAGGCCACGTTGCTGTACTCCAGCGTGTCGGCCATGCGCCCGACGCGGTCGTGCTGCTTGACCAGCAGGTACTTGCCCTTGATCTGCTCGCGCGTCGTCTCCTTCTGCGGCGGGTAGAAATCCTTGATCACCTTGAAGACGTACGGGAACGACGGCAGGTCGAACACCAGCATCACCATGCCCTTGATGCCGGGCGCGATGCGGAAGGTGTCGCTGCTGTGGCGCAGGTGCGCGAGCAGGTCGCGGTAGAAGATGTTCTTGCCCTGCTTCTGCAGCCCGATCGCGCTGTACAGCTCGGAGCGCGGCTTGCGCGGCATCAGCGTGCGCAAGAACTGCACGTAGGCCGACGGGATTTCCATGTCGACCAGGAAGTACGCACGCGCGAAGCTGAACAGCATCAGCAGCTCGTCCTCGCTGAGCAGCACGGTGTCGATGGTCAGCCCGCGCCCGCCGGCGCTGTGCAGGATGGGCAGCGCGAACGGCGTCTCCTTGAAGCCGTTGATCACCTTGCCGACGGCATAGGCGCCCTTGTTGCGGAAGAACAGCGAGCTGAGCACCTGGATCTGGAAGTTGGCGCGCGGGCGGAAGTCGCCCAGCTCGGCCGTCACCGCCGCCAGCACGTGGTCGACGTCGCGCGCCAGGTCTTCGAACTCGCAGGCGAGCTGGAAGTTGTTGACCACGCGCAGCCAAGTCTCGCGCAGCGTGTCGCGCGTCGGGTAGTAGGCGCGGTAGGTGGGCTGCGAGGCCGGCTCGTCGTTCTCGATGTACTCGGTCGAGACCGCGGGCCGCACGAAGATGAAGTCGTTGTTGAAGTAGCTGCGGTGCAGGATCTTGGTCGTCACCGAGTTGAAGAAGGTCTCGGCCAGCTCCGGCTGGTGGTGGTTGGTCAGCAGGCCGATGTAGTGCAGCTTGGCCTCCTGCCAAGCCTCCATCGACAGCGTGCCGGCACCGAAGTCGCGCTGCAGCCGCTCCACCGCCTCGTCGACGCGCAGGTCGTAGAACTCGATGCGCTCGCGCTGCGCACGCTGCTGGCCGTGCCAGTCGGCGCGCTCGAAGCGCTGCTTGGCCTCGGCGCTGGCGGCGCGGAACAGCCGGTAGTGGCGGTTGAAACCGTCCAGCATCGCCTGGGCGATGCCGAAGGCGCGCGCGTCGGTGAGGGCCTGCGGGAACATGCGTGGCAGCGGTTCAGCCGACCGCCCCCATCGACGCATAGCGCGACTGCAGGCCGGCCAGCGCGTCGTCGTAGGCCGTCGCCACCTGCTCGGCGCCGGCGATGGTGATCTTCATGTCCTGCAGCAAGCCGTTGTACAGGCCGTAGAACCAGCCGTGCACCACCAGCTCCTGGCCGCGCCGCCAGGCTTCCTCGACCACCGTGGTCTGGCACACGTTGCGCGCCTGCTCGATCACGTTCAGCTCGCACAGCGCGTCGACGCGGCGCGCCTCGTTCACCGTGTCCAGCCAGGCCTGGTGCTTGTTGCGCACGTCCTTCACGTGGCTGATCCAGTTGTCGGCCAGCCCGACGCGGCGGTCGTGCAGCGCCGCCGCGACACCGCCGCAGCCCGAATGGCCGACCACGATGATGTGCTTGACCTGCAGCATGTCGGTCGCGAACTGGATCACCGACAGGCAGTTCAGGTCGGAGTGCACCACCACGTTGGCGACGTTGCGGTGCACGAACAGTTCGCCCGGCGCCAGGTCGACCAGCTCGTTGGCCGGCACACGGCTGTCGGCGCAGCCGATCCACAGGTACTGCGGCGCCTGCTGCTTCAGCAGGCCGGTGAAGAAGCCGGGCGTGCGCGCCTCGGTGCGCTGGGCCCACAGGCGGTTGCTGTCGAGGAGTTCTTGCAGGTCGGTGGTCATGATGTTGCAGTGCAGCGAAACCGGATGCAGTGTACGCATCCGGGCTGCACGCCGACCCCGCCGACGTGTCGAGTGCCAGGTGCCGTGCCACCGCTCCCGCGGTGGCACGGAGCACCCGCGGTTATTGAAGGATCTTGCCGTTCGAGCCGAACATCGCGAAGTCGACGTAGCGCGAGCCCGGGCGGTCGTTGCTGCTGAAGTCGAGCGTGTAGCCGCCCACGTCCACCGAGGCGGCGGCGTTCATCGCCTGCGTCACGCCGGCGGGCGTCAGGTTGTTGCTGCTCTCGAGGACCTTGACCAGCGCCTTGGCCGCGATGAAGCCCTCGATCGAACGCGCCGACAGGTCGGGGTTGTTCGACGCCTGCTTCAGCTGCAGGTACTCGCGCACCACGGCCAGGTTGGTCTGCTGCGCGGTCGGCAGCACCACCGAGAACGCGTAGCCGCGCGAACGCTCCGGGCCCAGCGCCTTCAGCAGCGCGTCGGTGTCGATGATCGACAGGCCGTACAGGATGCCCTGGCCGCCCTTGGCGGCGTACTGCTTGACGAACTCGATGCCGGCCGCCGTCGTCGCGCCCAGGAACACCACGCCCACCTTCGCGTTGATGATGTCGGCCACCGATTTCTCGACCTGCACCGTGTTGCGCGGGTAGCCGCTGGTCACCACCAGGTCGATGCCGTGCTGCTTGGCAGCCGCCTGCGCACCGGCCAGCACGTCGCGGCCCAGGCCGTCGTCCTGGTAGACCAGGCCCACGCTCTTGACGCCCACGTGCGCCAGCTGGTCGAACAGCCGACCCACCTCGTCGTGGTAGCTCGCCTTGACGATGTGCATGCCCGGCGCCTTGACCACCGTCGCCGCACCCGACACCGCGCCGATCAGCGACACCTTGGTCTGCGTGAACACGCCGTCCTTGGCCAGCGCCTCGAGGTTGGCGGTGCCCACCGTGCCGATCATCGCGACCGGCGATTCGGCGCCGATCAGCTCGCGCGTCAGGCGCACGCTCTCCTCGGGCTTCTGGCCGTCGTCGCGCGTCACCAGCTTGATCGGCCGGCCGCGCACGCCGCCCTTCAGGTTGACCGCGTCGAAGTAGAGCTTCGCGCCGGCATTCATCGCCTTGCCGGTCACGGCCTGCGGGCCGCTGAACGGGGCGACTTGTCCGATGACGATCGGTTCGGCAGCCAGCGCCGCGAGCGGCGAGAACAGGGCCGCCATCAGGCCCGTGAACGCCAGGGCGCGCACGCGAAACCGCGCGGTGGAGGTCGGGTTGGTTTTCATCAGGATGTCCGGTTGGGCGCAGGACGCGCCGAATGGACAGCATCTTAGAAAATTGGACCGGGTTTTCCCTAGTCATCCGACGACTCAATTGAAAGCCCATGTGAACTGCTGCGCGAAGTTTGACCTGGGCACCGCGGCCCTTGTGCGCCATGCGCCCGAAGCTGTCAATTTGCCGTCAGGCCGGCAGACCGAATAGGCTGGGGGCGGCATAGCTGCTACATCGTCTCGGCGAACAGCTCCCGGCCGATCAGCATGCGCCTGATCTCCGACGTGCCCGCGCCGATTTCGTAGAGCTTCGCGTCACGCCAGAGCCGGCCCAGCGGGTACTCGTTGATGTAACCGTTTCCACCGAAGACCTGGATGCCCTCGCCGGCCATCCAGGTGGCCTTCTCGGCGCACCACAGGATCACGCTTGCGCAATCCTTGCGCACCTGGCGCACGTGGTCGGTGCCCAGCGCGTCGAGGTTCTTGCCGACCGTGTAGCAGAAGGCGCGCGCCGCCTGCAGCACGGTGTACATGTCGGCGACCTTGCCCTGGATCAGCTGGAACTCGCCGATGCTCTGGCCGAACTGCTTGCGGTCGTGGATGTACGGCACGACGTTGTCCATCACCGCCTGCATGATGCCGATCGGCCCGGCCGCCAGCACCGCGCGCTCGTAGTCGAGGCCGCTCATCAGCACCTTGGCGCCGCCGTTCAGGCTGCCCAGCACGTTGGCCGCCGGCACCTCGACGTTGTTGAACACCAGCTCGCCGGTGTGGCTGCCGCGCATGCCCAGCTTGTCGAGCTTCTGCGCGATCGAGAAGCCCTTCATGCCCTTCTCGACCAGGAAGGCGGTGACGCCGCGCGCGCCCAGCTCGGGCTCGGTCTTCGCGTAGACCACCAGCGTGTCGGCATCGGGGCCGTTGGTGATCCACATCTTGTTGCCATTGAGCAGGTAGAAGCCGCCCTTGTCTTCAGCCTTCAGCTTCATGCTGATGACGTCGGAGCCGGCGCCCGGCTCGCTCATGGCCAGCGCGCCGACGTGTTCGCCGCTGATGAGCTTGGGCAGGTACTTCTGCCTCTGCGCCTCGCTGCCGTTGCGCTTGATCTGGTTGACGCACAGGTTGCTGTGCGCGCCATAGCTCAGGCCGACGCTGGCGGACGCGCGGCTGATCTCTTCCATCGCGATCATGTGGGCCAGGTAGCCCATGCCGGCACCGCCGTATTCCTCGCTGACGGTGACGCCGAGCACGCCCAGTTCGCCCATCTTGCGCCACAGGTCCATCGGGAACTGGTCGCTGCGGTCGATCTCGGCGGCACGCGGCGCGATCTCGGCCTCGGCGAAGGCGCGCACCGTGTCGCGCAGCGCGTCGATGTCTTCGCCGAGCTGGAAATCGAGTCCGGGCAGGTTCATGGGGTGTCTCCTTCAGTCTTGTGATGATGAGTTCAGCAGCCGCTTCGCTTCTTTCTCGTGCTGGCGCACCTCGTCGAGCGTCACGTGCAGGTCGGCCATCTGCTGCTCCAGCTGCTGGCGGTGCACCGCCAGCACGGTCAGGAACTTCTTCAGCTGCGGCTGGGTGTCGCGCGGCGACTCGTACATGTCGACCAGCTCCTTCACCTCGGACAGCGTGAGCCCGAGCCGCTTGCCGCGCAGCGTCAGCTTGAGCCGGGTGCGGTCGCGCGCGGTGTAGATGCGGTTGCGCCCGGCACGCTGCGGCGACAGCAGCCCGCAGTCCTCGTAGAAGCGGATGGCCCGCGTGGTCAGGTCGAACTCGCGCGCGAGTTCGCTGATCGTGTAGGTGATTCCCGAGGATGACGAGGCGGTGGACGCCTCGGCGACAGCAGCGTGCGGCATGAAAACCTAGAATCGGCTGATTGACGTATACGTAAAGTGTAGCAACCTCCATGAAGCCGATGAACGAGCTCGAACGCCAACTGCAGTACCCGCTGGACGAGACGCTGCCCGACAGCGGCCGCACGCTGGAGGTGGCGCCGGGCGTGCGCTGGCTGCGCATGCAGCTGCCGTTCGCGCTGGACCACATCAACCTGTGGCTGCTGCGCGACCAGGCCGACGGCGTGGCGGGCTGGACGATCGTCGATTGCGGCATCACCAACGATGCGACGCGCGCCGCCTGGGAGCAGGTGTTCGAGACCGAGCTGCAGGGGCTGCCGGTGCTGCGGGTGATCGTGACGCACATGCATCCGGACCACATGGGGCTGGCGCACTGGCTGACCGAGCGTTGGGGATGCCGCCTGTGGATCAGCGCGACCGACTACAACGCGGCGCGGGTGGCGAGCAGTTCCACCACCGGCTTCGGCGGCGCGGCGGCGGCGAAGTTCATGGCCAGCCACGGGCTGACCGACCCGGAGGCGGTGGAGAAGATCAAGGCGCGCAGCAACTACTACGCGAGCATGGTGCCGCAGGTGCCGGCGGCGTTCCGCCGCTTGCTCGACGGGATGGTGCTGGCCATCGGCGGGCACGATTGGCAGTGCATCTCGGGCTACGGGCATGCGCCGGAGCACATCTCGTTGTACTGCGCCGGGCTGGGCGTGCTGATCTCCGGCGACATGCTGCTGCCGAAGATCTCGACCAACGTCAGCGTGATCGACCTGGAGCCGGAGGCCGACCCGCTGCCGCTGTACCTGTCGTCGATCCAGCGTTTCAGTTCATTGCCGGCCGACACGCTGGTGCTGCCATCGCACGGGCGGCCGTTCCGCGGGATGCACACGCGGATCCAGCAGTTGGTGACGCACCACGACGAGCGGTTCGCGGAGGTGATGGCGGCGTGCGCGGCCGCGCCGCAGAGCGCGGCCGACCTGCTGACGGTGCTGTTCAAGCGCAAGCTGGACCTGCACCAGACGACGTTTGCGATGGGGGAGTCGATCGCGCATCTGCATGCGCTGTGGCTGGCGGGGAAGCTGGTGCGCTCGGTGGATGGCGACGGGGTTTATCGGTTTGCCGTGGCCTGATTACGCCCGATACCCCTTGAACACATCCCGCAACGCCGGCACCGCCTTCGCCACCGGCTGCGACAAGGACCGCTCGATCTCGTTCAGGTGCCGGCGCATCTCGGTCGACGCGCCCGCCCCCGCCCCTTTCGCGATCACCTGCAACAGCTGCTGGTGGCTGTGCGCCACGCACATCGGCTCGCCCGGCGACTTGTACAGCGCCATCAGCAGCGACGTGGTCGGCAGCAACTCCTCCAGCAGCCGCACGAAGATCGGGTTGCCGCTCATGCGCGCGAGCTTCAGGTGGAACTCGCCCGACAGCCGGATCGCCTCCTGCTTGTTCTGCGATTTCGTCGCGCGCGCCTCGGCCTCGACCAGTTGCCGCAGCTCGGCCAGTTGCTCGGCGTCGAGCTTGCCCGCCAGCCGCCGCGCCACCTCGCATTCGACGACGCGCCGCGCATCGAACACGTGCTCGCCGTCGCGCCGCGTCGGCTCGGGCACCTGGGCCCCGCGGTTCGGCCGCAGCACGATCACGCCGTCCTGCGCCAGCTTGTGCAGCGCCTGCCGCACCAGCGTGCGCGAGACCTCGAAGGCCTGCGCCAGCTCCTCTTCGCGCAGCCGCGAACCGGGAGCCAGCCGGTGGTCGATCACCGCGGCGTAGATGGCCTCGTAGACCCGGTCGGCACCGGTCGCCGCGGACGCGCCGGCCATCGTCAGGCGCCGCGCCGCTTGCCGAGGAACTTCACCAGCGCCAGCGTGCAGCCCATCACCACGAACGACACCACCGTCGTCACCGTGCCCAGCGCGTAGATCGCCGGCGTCGTGACGGTGCTGGTCAGGCCCTGCAACTCCAGCGGCAGCGTGTTGACGTCGCCGATCGCCTGCGAGGTGCGTGCGATCTCGTCCCAGCTGAGCGTGAAGCCGAACATGCCGACGCCCACCAGGCTGGGCGCGATCAGCGGCAGCACCACGTGGCGGAAGCTCTGCCACGGCGTCGCGCCCAGGTCGGATGCCGCCTCCTCGAAGGCCGGGTTGAAGCGGTTGAAGACCGCCAGCATGATCAAGAGCCCGAACGGCAGCGTCCAGGTCATGTGCGCGCCCAGCGCCGAGGTGTACAGCCCCATCGCGGTGCCGTAGCCTTCGAGCAGGCCGCTCGCGCCCAGGCTCTCCAGCACCCATTTGAACGCCGTGTCGACCAGCCGGAATTGCAGGCCGATGCCCAGCGACACGACGATGGACGGCATGATCAGGCTCGCCACCGAGGTGTAGAACAGCAAACCCGAACCGGCGAACTTCTTGCGGAAGGCAAGGCCGGCACCCAGCGACAGCAGCACCGTCAGCGCCATCACGACGATGCCCAGCGCCACCGAACGGCGAAAGGCGGCCGCGATGTCGACCACGCCCATGCCTTCCCACAGCCTGGCGAACCAGTGCAGCGAGACGCCGCGCATCGGGAAGGTCAGCCCGCCTTCAGGCCCCTGGAAGCTCAGCACGAAGATCGTGATCATCGGGCCGTAGAGGAACAGCACGAAGGCGCCGAACACGGCGGCCAGCGCGTAGAAGCTGCGGGGGCGCTTGTCGGCGTGCATGGTTCAGAGTTCCTTGCGGATGTCGACCAGGCGCGTGAGGCCCCAGATCATCATCAGCACCACCGCCAGCAGGATGACGGCGTTCGCTGCCGCCATCGGGAACTGCAGGTACGAGGTCTGCACCTGGATGATCTTGCCGACCGAGGCGATCTGCTGGCCGCCCATCACGCCGATGGTGACGAAATCGCCCATCACGATCGTGATGACGAAGATCGAGCCGATGATGATGCCGGTGCGCGACAGCGGCACGACGACGTTCCACACCGTCTGCCAGCCGCTCGCGCCGCTGTCGCGGGCGGCCTCGATCAGCGCGCGGTCGATGCGCATCATCGAGTTGAAGATCGGCACGATCATGAACATCGTGTACAGGTGCACGAAGGCCAGCACCACCGAGAAGTCGCTGAACAACAGCCACTCGATCGGCGCGTCGATCACGTTGAGCGACTGCAGCCCCTGGTTGATCAGCCCGTTGCGCCCGAGCAGCGGCACCCACGAGATCATGCGGATCACGTTGGAGGTCCAGAACGGCACGGTGCACAGGATGAACAGCAGCGTCTGCGCGCCGACCGAGCGCACATGGAAGGCCAGGAAGTACGCGACCGCGAAGCCGACCAGCAAGGTGACGAGCCAGACCAGGAAGCAGAACTTCAGCGTCGACAGGTAGGTCTTGAAGGTGACCACGCTGAAGATGTCGAGGTAGTTCTGCAGCGTGAAGGCGGGGATCAGCTCGTAGTCGCTGGCGCGCCAGAAGCTGACCGTGACCACCAGCACCAGCGGCAGCACCAGGAACAGCACGAACACCAGCGCGAACGGCGCGGCCTGTAGCCCGGATGCCAATCCGGGATGTTCGCGGGCCACGGGCGCGCTCATGTCAGGCCGCGACGAACTCGTTCCACTTCTGCACCATGTACGCGTTCTCGTCCATGATCGCGTTCCAGCACGCGATGCCGCCCATGCGCGTCTCGTAGCTGCCGCCGTCGCGCACGCTGCCCGTCTTCGCCAGCAGGTCGCCGTTGGGCGACTTGATGTCCTGCGTCGCCGCCTTGCCTTCCATCCAGTAGGCCCATTCGTAGGCCTCCATCTTCGCCTTGGCGGTCTCCAGCACCGCGCTGTAGTAGCCCTGGCGGTTCAGGTAGGCGCCGGCCCAGCCGTCGAGGAACCAGTTGATGAACTCGTACACCGCATCGGCCTTCTTGCCGCTCACGGTCTTCGGCACGCCGAAGCCGGCAGCCCACGCGCGGTAGCCTTCCTTCAGCGGCTGGAAGGTGCAGGCGATGCCCTTGGTGCGCACCGCGGTGACGGCCGGCGACCACATCGACTGGATCACCACCTCGCCCGAGGCCATCAGGTTCACGCTCTCGTTGAAGTCCTTCCACAGCGCGCGGAACTGGCCGGCCTTCTTCGCCTCGATCAGGGTCTTGATCGTGAGGTCGATCTCCTTCTTCGTCATGTTGCCCTTGTCGGGGTACTTGTAGATCCCCATCGCCTCCACCACCATCGCCGCATCCATGATGCCGATCGACGGGATGTTCAGGATCGCGGTCTTGCCCTTGAACTCGGGGTTCAACAGCTCCTTCCAGCTCTCGATCGGGCGCTTGATCAGGTCGGGCCGGATGCCCAGCGTGTCGGCGTTGTAGACCGTCGGGATCAGCGTCATGAACTGCGTCGGCTCCTTCGCGAAGTCCTTCGCGGTCGGCGACGCGACGTACATCACCTTCTTCGGCGCGGTGCCCTGGTCGCCCACCTTCTTGCCGGCAACCTCGCCCTTGGTGAACAGCGTCGTGATCTTGTCGGCGTTCTTGATGCGCTTGGTGTCGATGCCCAGCAGGTTGCCGGTGGGCAGGATCTTCTTCAGCGAGAAGTACTCGGTGTCGATCAGGTCGAACGAGTTGGGCGCCGTGACGGCGCGCTTGGTCACGTCGTCGGTCGTGACCGGGATGTACTGGATCTCGATGCCGGTGTCGGCCTTGAACTTGTCGGCGATGGCCTTGTCCTGGTTCACCGCGGTGCCCAGGTAGCGCAGCGTGATCTTCTCCTGCGCGTGCACGAACGGGAAGGCCAGCGCGCCACCGGCGGCGGCCGCGCCCTTCAGCAGCGTGCGGCGACCGAGCTTCGGTGTGGCCGGTGTGGCGTTCGGGTCGTTGTGGTCGGACATGGAAGGCTCCTCGGGGTGTTGTGGGAACGGAAAGGGGTCAGGCCGATGGCTTACACCAGAGAGTGGGCCTCGGCGGCGGCCCAGCTGACGTGCACGGTGTCGCCGGGCGCGAACGGCGCGGCGTCGAAGCTGGCATCGGGCAGGGTCGCGGTCCATTGCGTGTCGGCCGGCTCGCCGTGCGGCGCCAGGCTGACCTGTACATAGGTGCCCTGGTACTCGACGGCCTTGACGGCCGCGGTGCGCGAATCCGCGAGCGCCTCGCGCTGCAGCCGCATGCGGTCGGCACGCACCGCGACCGCACCGGCCGGCGACGCGATCACGTTGTGGGCGCCCATGAAGCGCGCGACGAACTCGCTGCGCGGCGCGTTGAACACCTCGCGCGGCGAACCGGTCTGCTCGATGCGGCCCTGGTTCATCACCACCACCTGGTCGGCCAGCGCCATCGCCTCTTCCTGCGAGTGCGTGACGTGCACGAAGGTGAAGCCGAGCTCCTGCTGCCAGCGCTTCAGCTCGGCGCGCATCTGCACGCGCAGGAACGGGTCGAGCGCCGACAGCGGCTCGTCGAGCAGCAGCACGCGCGGCTCGGTCATCAGCGCGCGCGCCAGCGCGACGCGCTGCTGCTGGCCGCCGGACAGCTCGCTGGGCAGGCGCGCCAGGTAGGGGGTCATCGCCACCAACGCCAGCAGCTCGCGCGCCCGCGCATGGCGCTCGGCCGGCGGCTTGCCGCGCATCTTCCAGCTGAAGGCCACGTTGTCGAGCACGCTCAGATGCGGGAACAGCGCGTAGCTCTGGAACATCATCGCGGTGCCGCGCTCGGCCGCCGCGGCGTAGGTGATGTACTTGCCGCCGAGCAGGATCTGCCCGTCGCTGGCCAGCTCGTGCCCGGCGATCATGCGCAGCGTCGAGGTCTTGCCGCAGCCCGACGGCCCGAGCAGGCAGCAGTAGCTGCCGGAGGGAATCGCCAGGTCGATGCCGTCGACGGCGACCGTCGCGCCGTAACGCTTGACCAGCGAGGTGAGCACCAGGGACGAGTCGGGCTTCATCGCCGGCGTGTATGCAAAGCATGTGCCAGTGATCTTTCCCTGTTGCGCGGGCGCAGGCCGCACCAACAGGGGATTCTCAGGCCGCACGTCGCCCGAATTTGGGGCGTATTGCCGCCTTGGATCGGGCGCACGACTTGCTGGTGCATGCCTTCGCTTTGTATACAAAGTGGCCTGGGTTCCTGAGGAGAAGACGATGAAGATCCGCGTGATCAACCCCAACACGAGTGCGTCGATGACGGCCAAGATCGGCGAGGCGGCGCGTGCGGTCGCGGCGCCCGGCACGCGGGTCGACGCGGTGCAGCCGAGCTTCGGCGCACCGTCGATCGAGGGGCACCACGACGACGTGTGGGCCGCGGCCGGCGTGACCGAGCAGGTGCGGGCCGGCGAACTGGCCGGGGCCGATGCGCACGTCATCGCCTGCTTCGGCGACCCGGGCCTGCATGCCGCACGCGAACTGGCGCGCGGGCCGGTGATCGGCATCGCCGAGGCGGCGTTCCACTGCGCGTCGCTGCTGGCCACCGGCTTCTCGGTCGTCACGACGCTGACGCGCACCTGCGTGATCGCCGAGCACCTGGTGCTGCAGTACGGCTTCGAGCGGCGCTGCCGCGGCATCCACGGCACCGACATTGCGGTGCTCGAGCTGGACGATCCGGCCAGCGACGCCTATGCGCGCATCCTGGCGAGCGCGCGGCAGGCGCTGGAACGCGACCGCAGCGGGGCCATCGTGCTGGGTTGTGCGGGGATGGCGGACCTGTGTGCGCGGCTGCAGGCCGAGCTGGGTGTGCCGGTGGTGGATGGGGTGGCGGCGGCGGTCAAGCTGGCCGAGGGGCTGGTCGCGATCGGGCTCGGGACGAGCAAGCGGGGGGACTATGCAGCGCCGCTGAGCAAGAGCTATGCAGGCCTGGCGGCGCCCTGGTCGCCGTGACCCGGATTGGCATCCGGGCTACCAGCATTCGTAGCCCGGATGCCAATCCGGGGCGGCGGCGCCGCACTCACCGGGTGCGGGTTGGCCGGCCACCTGGTTGGCGCAACTCGGCTCGACGCTTCTCGAACTGCCGTCTCGCATCTGTGTCGCCGACGCTCGGGCGAGGATCCTCGATCGAGGCTTGCACGCTCTCGAGGAACCACGACTCATACTCGCCGCAATCGGCATCCGGCTTCTGAGGGGTCTCAAGGTCGCTGGTTCCGGTCGACTTTTGCATGACATCTCGAAACGAGGACACCGTTCGGGCTGAGCCTGTCGAAGCCCTGGTCCGCAAACGCCGGGACAGCCGTTCGCTGCGGCGCCGGCCCTTCGACACGGGCCTTCGACAAGCTCAGTCCCTGCTCAGGGCGAACGGGGTGGCGGTGGTGGCGTTGGTGTCCAGAACCCGCGCTGCAGCTCGAGGATCTCCGACTCAACCCCGGCCACCGGCCCCCACACCCGCACCGCCTTCTGCCCGCGCGCAAACACCTCCCTGCACGGCAGGTCCAGCGTCGGGTTCTCCGGATGCGCCCCGGTGATCGCCCGCAGCGCCGACTCCGGCACGCCGTACACCAGCCGCCCGATGTTCGCCCAGTACTGCGTGCCCGCGCACATCGCGCACGGCTCGACCGTCGTGTACAGCGTGCAGTTCCACAGGAAGCCGGCCGCATGGTTCAGCGACGCATGCCGCGCCAGCGTCGCCTCGGCGTGGTGCACCGTGTCGACGTTGCCCTGCTCGGCCAGCACCGTTTCATGGTCCGGCCCGACCAGCACCGCGCCGAACGGATGTCGTCCCAGCGTCATCGCGCGCCGCGCCACGTCGTTCGCGCGCCGCAGGTGCCGCAGCATCTGTTCGGCCGTCGGGTCCGGGTTCGCGAAGTCCATCGCCATCAACCGCCTCGCGATCCGCGGTGCGCCCACCCGGTGGTGCGCCTCTCGAGCACCGCGAACAACTCGTACATCGCCATCGCCATCCCTCCCACCACCACCAGGCCGGCAAACGCCAGCCCCATCTGCATCGATGACCCGGCGGACACCAGCAGGTAGCCGATGCCCTCGTTCGCCGCCGTCATCTCCGACACCGTCGTGCCGACGAAGGCCAGCGTGATCGCCACCTTCAGCGACGCATAGAAGTACGGCATCGAGCGCGGCAGCCCCACCTTCAGCAGCACGTCCCGGCGCCGCGCGCCCAGCACGCGCAGCACATCCTCCAGCTCCGGCTCCAGCGTCGCGAGGCCGGTCGCGATGTTGACCGTGATCGGGAAGAACGAGATGAGAAAGGCCGTCAGCACCGCCGGTCCGGCACCGATGCCGAACCACACCACCAGGATCGGCACGAAGGCCGCCTTCGGCAGCGCGTTGAAGGCCGTCATCAGCGGGTACATCGCCGCATACGCAAGCCGCGAGCTGCCGACCACGAAGCCCAGCAGCACGCCGACCCCGATCGCCAGCCCAAAGCCCAGCATCGTGACCCAGAAGGTGCGCCACGCATGCATCGCGATCACCGCATGGAACTGCCACAGCTGCTCCGCGATGCGCGACGGGCTGGGGAAGATGAAGTCCGACACGCCGAAGCCGCGGCATGCGAGCTCCCACACCAGCAGCACGGCCGCCAGCAGCAGCCACGGCGCGAAGCGTTCCCGCTGCAGCTGCGTCACGGCGCCACCTCCGCGGCCGGCCGCCGGATCGCGCCGATGTGCTCGCGCAGTTCGAGCACGATGTCGCTGAACTCGCGCGTGTAGGTCAGTTCCAGCCCGCGCGGGCGCGGCAGCGCGATCTCGCGCCGCACCAGCATGCGCCCCGGGCTGCGGCTCATCACGTGCACCGTGTCGGCCAGGAACACCGCCTCGCGCAGGTCGTGCGTGACCAGGATGACGTTGAAGCGCTGCGCCGACTGCAGGTCGCGCAGGATGCACCACAGCTCCTCGCGCGTGAAGGCATCCAGTGCACCGAACGGCTCGTCCAGCAGCAGCATCTTCGGCTCGTGGATCAGCGCGCGGCAGATCGACGCACGCTGCTGCATGCCGCCCGACAACTGCCACGGGAACTTGTCCTCGTAGCCGGCCAGCCCGACGCTCGCCAGCAGTGCCCGCGCCTTCGCCTCGTACTCGGCGCGCCGCGCGCGGAACTGCGAGCGGTGCGGCTCGACGATCTCCAGCGGCAGCAGCACGTTGCGCAGCGTGCTGCGCCACGGCAGCAGCGACGGCGCCTGGAAGGCCATGCCGGTGATCTTCAGCGGCCCGCTCACCGGCCGGCCGTCGACCAGGATCGTGCCCTGCGACGGCTGCTTCAGCCCGGTCGCAAGCTTCATGAAGGTCGACTTGCCGCAGCCCGACGGCCCGACGATCGCGATGAACTCGCCCGGCCGCGCCTGCAGCGTGATGTCCTCGACCGCGAACTGGCGGCGCGCCAGCAGCGCCTCGTCGTACGCGAGCCAGACGTTGCGGAAATCGACGAAGTGCGTCATGGCAATTGCAGCCGCGCAATCAACGACTTCACCGCCTCGCGGTACAGCCCCGGGTCTTCGCTGTGCAGCCGGCTGTGCGAGCCGCCCGTGAACTCGACCCAGCGCGTGCCGGCCGGTGCCGCATCGCGCAGCTGGCGGCCCAGGCCGATCGGCACGGTGTCGTCGGCGCTGCCGTGCATGATCAGGATCGGCGCGTCGATGCGGCCGATCTTGTCGATCGAATCGAACTTCTCGCTCGCGAGCCACGAGGCCATCGTGCCCAGCGTGCCCAATTCGGCCGCCACGGCCGGCAGCCGCGTGAAGGTGGATTCGAGGATCAGCCCGCCGTAATCCTGTCCGCGGTGCTTGCGGCTCGCCAGCTCAACGGCCACGCCGCCCCCCATCGAGTGGCCGAAGATCACGCGCCGGCCCGGATCGGGCTGGCGCTTCACCAGCTCGGCCCAGGCCACGTCGGCATCGGCGTAGATGCTGGCTTCGGACGGAATCAGCGGCGTGCTCTCGCCCCAGCCGCGGTAGTCCACCGCCAGCACCGAGAAGCCGGCCTCGCGCAGCGCCTCGATCTTTGGCAGGTTGCGGTACAGCGCGCGAAAGGTGCCGTGCAGGTACAGCAGCGTCGGCGCCCGGGCATCGGCATTCGGCAGCCACCACAGCTGCAGGCGGTCCTGCGTGCCCGGCACCGCCCCGGGCACCGCGACCGTGTAGGACAGGTCGCCCGGGCGCAGCGCGAAGTCCGCCGGCTGGCCCGGCGACGGGCGGAACACCAGCTGGCGCTGTTTCAGGTCCCACCAGGCGCAGCCCTGCAGCAGCAGGGGTGATGACATGAGACAACACATGACACACCACCTCACGGCAATGGAGGCGTGCGCCCAAAAAGCAGCTCGAGAGTTCGCGACAATCGCGGCCATGAAGTTTCCTGCCCTGGCGCCTGCCGCCTGCCTCTGCCTCGGCAGCCTGACGCCTTGCGCGCGTGCCCAGACCGCACCGATTGCGGCTGACGCGCCGGTGGCCACTGTACCGGCGATGCTGCCCACCGACCGCGAGGGCGAGACTTGGCGCCTGATGTACTCGCCGTTCACCTACCACTACTCGCGCGACCCCGACCACCGCTACGTGTGGATGATCGGGCTGGAACGCGAAGGCCCGACCAACGTGGTCGCCGGCCTCACCTACTTCAGCAACTCGTTCGGCCAGCCCAGCACCTATGCCTACGTCGGCCAGCGCCTGACCGGCTTCAGCGACTACGACAAGCTGTTCGCGCAGTGGACCGCCGGCCTGATCTACGGCTACAAGGCGCCGTTCGACGACAAGGTGCCGCTCAACTACAAGGGCTTCTCGCCCGGCCTGGTGCTGACGGTGGGCTGGGAGCTGACCCCCACCTGGTCGACCCAGGTCAACGTGCTGGGCAACTCGGCGCTGATGTTCCAGCTGTCGGCCGTGCTGCGCTGACGCCTTCACTTGCGCGCGGCGGCGAAGATGTTGCGCGACGCGGCATCGGGCAGCAGGCTGCCGTCCCACACCGCGGCGGGGTCGACGCGCTGCCGCGTGCCGAAGGCGTCCGACACCTGGCTGGCCATCAGGCTCAGCCGCGGCGCGAGCACCGCGCCGAAGCCTTCGGCCCGGGCATCCGGCGTCAGCACGGTGGCGTCGAGCGCCAGCTTCAGGCGCCGCAGTTCGAGCTCGTCGTTGATGATGCCGTCGCGCGCCTTGACGCTCGCGATCGCCGCCTTCGGGTCGGCGACCACGTCCTTCATGCCCTTGGTGAACGCGCGCAGGAAGGCCTGCACGGCCTGCGGGTTCTTCTTCAGGAACTCCTGCGACACGATGATCGCGTTGCCGTACAGCTTCACGCCGAACTGCGGGTACGGCAGGATCACCACGTCGTCGGCCTTCACGCCGCGCGCCTCCAGGTTCAGCAGCGAGGTGAACGAGAAGCCGGTGATCGCATCGATGTCGCCGCGCACCAGCATGGTCTCGCGCAGCGGCGGGTCCATCGCGGTCCAGGCCACGTTGGCGATGCCGTTGGCCTTCGCGAAGATCGGCCAGGCCTTGCGGCCGGCATCGAACACCGGCGCGCCGAGCTTCTTGCCGTTCAGGTCGGCCGGCACCTTGATGCCGGACTTCTTCAACGCCAGCACCGCGGCCGGCGTGTTGTTGTAGACCATCATCACCGCCACCGGCTTGTTCGGCGCGGTCGGGTTGTTGGCGTGGAACTCCATCAGCGCCGCGAGGTCGGCAAAACCCATGTCGTACGAGCCCGACGCGACGCGCGTGACGGCCCCGCCCGAGCCGTTGCCGGCGTCCACCGTGACATTGAGCTTCTCGGCCTGGAAGTAGCCCTTGGCCACCGGCACGAGGAACATCGCGGCCGGCCCTTCGAAGCGCCAGTCGAGCTGGAACTTGATCGGCGTCTCCTGCGCCAGCACCGGCAGCGAAACCACGAAGAAAAGAAAAGCCAGCGTGCGAGCAATCATCTTCGTAGCCCGGATGCCAATCCGGGAGTCGTGAATCAATTCAACAGGTCGAGCAAGGTCCGCGCCACCACCTTCGTCGCGCGCCGCAAATCGTCGAGCACCACATGCTCGTCCGCGCGCTTCGCGTTGCTCTCGAACACCGTGCGCGGCCCGGCCCCGTAGATCACCGCCGGCACGCCGTGCGCGCTGTACAGCCGCACGTCGGTGTACAGCGGCGAGCCCGACGTGGGGATCGCCTCGCCGAACACCTCCTGCCCATGGCGCTGCAAGGCCTCGACCAGCGGCCGGTTGCCCGGCAAGGGCTTCAGCGCCTCGGCCAGCAGCAGCCGGCGGATGTCGACCGTGATGCCCGGCACCTGCGCCGCGGCCTCGGCGATCACCGCGCGCAGCGCCGCCTCCACCTCCACCGGGTTCTCTTCCGGGATCATCCGGCGGTCGAGCTTGAGCACCACCTTGCCCGGCACCACATTGGTGTTGGTGCCGCCTTCGATGCGCCCCACATTGAGGTACGGGTGGCGGATGCCCGGCACCTTCGACGTGACCTGCCGGTACAGCGCGTTCTGCGCATACAGCGCGTTCAGCAGCGCGACCGCGCCCTGCAGCGCATCGATGCCGGTGTCGGGGATCGCGGCATGCGCCATCCTGCCGTACACCGTCACCTCCATCTGCAGGCAGCCGTTGTGCGCCGTGACCACCTGGTAGCTGAAGCCGGCCGCGATCAGCAGGTCGGGCTTCGTGAGCCCGTGCGCGAGCAGCCAGCCGGGGCCCAGCTCGCCGCCGAACTCCTCGTCGTACGTGAAGTGCAGCTCGACGCCGCCGCGCAGCGCCAGGCCCAGCGATTCGAGCGCGCGCACCGCGAAGCTGTAGGTCGCGAAATCGCTCTTGCTGACGGCCGCGGCCCGGCCGTACAGCCGGCCCTCCGCGATCTCGCCGCCATAGGGATCGTGCTGCCAGCCCTCGCCCGGCGGCACCACGTCGCCATGGGCGTTCAGCGCCACGGTGCGGCCTGCGCCGTAGCGGCGGCGCACGATCAGGTTGGTGATCGACTGCAGCCCGCCGGCCTGCACCTCGGCGGCCGGCACCGGATGGCGTTCGGCCTCCAAGCCGAAGCCGGCCAGCAAGGCCGCGGTGCGCTCGGCATGCGGCGCGTTGTCGCCGGGCGGGGTGTCGGTCGGCACCTGCACCAGGGCCTGCAGGAAGCGGACTTCCTCGTCGAAGTGCGTGTCGACCCACGCATCGAGTCGCGCGTAGCGGTCGTTCATTGTTCGTCCAGGTGATCCAGCAGGTGCTGGAAGGCTTCGACGCACAGCTGTGCGTCATGGTTGGTGATGGTCTCGAGCGGGTTGTGGCTGATGCCGGAGTTGCCGCCGCGCAGGAACAGCATCGCCTGCGGCATCACCTCGTGCAGCTTCATCGCGTCGTGGCCGGCACCGCTGGGCATGCGGTGCACCGGCAGGCCGGCCGCCTTCACTGCCGCCTCCCAGCGCGCCTGCCACGCGGGGGCGCTGGGCGCGGCGGCGGCGCGCAGCGTCTCTTCGAGCGTGTGGTGCAGGCCGCGGCGCAGGCAGATCTGTTCCAGCTCGGCGACGACGTCGCGCGCCAGCGCATCGCGCGCCTCGTCGGTGGTGGCGCGCAGGTCGAGGCTGAACTGGCAGCGGCCCGGCACCACGTTGATCGAGCCGTTCGGCACGCCCAGCTGGCCGACGGTGCCGACCAGGTCGGGCTGCGCGGCGGCCCGCTCCTCGACGTACAGCGCCAGCTCGGCCACCGCGGTGGCCGCGTCGCGGCGCCGGTCCATCGGCGTCGTGCCGGCGTGGCTGGCCATGCCGACCACCTCGCCCAGGTAGCGCACGCTGCCGTTGATCGACGTGACGATGCCCAGCGGCAGGTCGAGCTCGTTGAGCACCGGCCCCTGCTCGATGTGCACCTCGACAAAGCCGAGGTAGCGCGCCGGATCGCGCTTCACCGCGGCAATGCGCGCCGGATCGAGGCCGGCCGCGCGCATCGCATCGCGCATGGCCACGCCGTCGGCGTCGCGCTGGTCGAGCCAGCGCACGTCGAACTGGCCGATCAGCGCGCCCGAGCCGAGGAAGGTGGCCTTGTAGCGCTGGCCCTCCTCTTCGGCGAATCCGACCACCTCGATGCCGTGCGCCAGCCGACGGCCGGCGCGGTGCAGCTCGCGCACGCACACCAGCGGCACGAAGATGCCGAGCCGGCCGTCGTACTTGCCGCCGTTGCGCACGGTATCGAAGTGCGAGCCGGTCAGCAGCCGCGGTGCCTGCACGTCGGTGCCGTGGTACACGCCGACCACGTTGCCGACCGCATCGATGCTCACCTCGTCGAAGCCGCAATCCTTCATCCAGCGCACCAGCTGGCGCTGGCACGCGAGATGTGCGTCGGTCAGGTAGGTGACGGTCAGCTGGCCGCGCTCGGCGTAGCCGGGGTCGCTGTGCTGCGCCAGCAGTTCGGCGCAATCCCACACCTGGTTGCCGAGCGTGGGCGTGCTGCCGAACTTGTCATCCAGCCGCAGTTCGGCGATGCGGTGGATCTGGCGCAGGCACTCGGCCAGCTCGAAGCCGGCATCGTGGCCGTCGGCACGCCGCGCGAAAGTCTCGATGACCTGCGCGCGCGTCAGGCCGCTGCCGCGCGGGCCGCGCACCGCCAGGATGAAGGGCCAGCCGAAGCGCTCGCGGTACGCGGCATTCAGGGCCTGCATCCGCGCGTACTCGTCGGGCGAGCAGTGCGTGAGACCGGACACCGACTGCTCGCTCGCCGATTCGTGCGTCAGCGCGACGCGCGCCTTGCCGGCCAGCTCGGGGTGGGCGCGCACCAGCGCCAGCTGCTCGTCGCGCGTCGCGTCGCGCACCACCTGCACCAGCGCATGCTTGAGCTGCGCCAGGCTCGCGAACGGCGCAGCGGCTGCCGCGCGCTCGGCGATCCACGGCGAATGCTCGTACACGCCGTCCAGCAGCGCGGCGAATTCGCCCGGGGCCGCGTCGTTCAACTGCTGCAGCTTCATTTCCACACCCAGGCGTTGTCGGGGTTGAACGGATGCACGTCCTTCCAGTGGCGTGCGATGTCGACGCGGCGGCAGATCCAGACGCGGTCGTGCGATTCGACATGGTCGAGGAAGCGCTGCAAGGCCTTGAAGCGGCCCGGCCGCCCGAGCAACCGGCAGTGCATGCCCACGCTCAACATCTTCGGCGCCTCGTCGCCCTCGGCGTACAGCACGTCGAAGCTGTCGCGCAGGTAGGTGAAGAAGTCGTCGCCGGTCGCGAAGCCCTGCGGCAGCGAGAAGCGCATGTCGTTGGTGTCCAGCGTGTACGGCACCACCAGGTGCGGCGCGAGGCTGCCGTCGGTCTTGCGCACCTGCAGCCAGAACGGCAGGTCGTCGCCGTAGTAGTCGCTGTCGTACTCGAAGCCGCCATAGTCGGCCACCAGGCGGCGCGTGTTCGGGCTGTCGCGGCCGGTATACCAGCCGAAGGCGCGCTCGCCGGTCAGCTTGTGGATGATGTCCATGCCGATGTCCATGTGCTGGCGCTCGGTGGCCTCGTCCATCTGCTGGTGGTGGATCCAGCGCCAGCCGTGGCAGGCGATCTCGTGGTCGAGCTCGACGAAGGCCTGCGTCAGCTCGGGGTGGCGCTCCAGCGCCATCGAGACGCCGAACACCGTCAGCGGCAGGCCGCGCTTCTCGAACTCGCGCAGCAGGCGCCACACGCCGGCGCGCGAGCCGTACTCGTAGATCGACTCCATCGACAGGTGGCGCGCCGGGTAGCTGGCCGGGTTGAACATCTCGGACAGGAACTGCTCGCTGCCGGCATCGCCGTGCAGCACGCTGTTCTCGCCGCCCTCTTCGTAGTTCAGCACGAACTGCACCGCGATGCGGGCGCGGCCCGGCCATTCGGCGTGCGGCGGGTGTTCGCCGTAGCCGGCGAGGTCTCGGGGGTAGGTGCGGTCGTTCATGGCCATCAAGGGGTTGCATGCGCCAGCAGCGCGCCGGCAAGGTCGGGTACGCGCGGGTCCAGGCGCAGGTTGCGCTCGACGCTGTCCAGGTGCGCCTGCATCAGGCGCACCGCGGCGCGCGCGTCGCGGCGCTCCAGCGCATCGACGATCGCGACGTGCTCGTCGAACGAATGCTCGGCCGAATGGGCCGACTGGTACATCAGCGAGATCAGCGACGAGCGCGAGACCAGGTCGGCCAGCAGCTCGGCCAGCACCTCGTTGCCCAGCATGCGCGCGAGCACCACGTGGAAGTCGGCCAGCAGCCGCGTGCGGCCGGTGACGTCGGTGCGCTGCACCGCCGCCTGCTCGGCCGCCAGGTGGGCGCGCAGCTCGGCGATCTGCGCGGCGTCGAGCGCATCGGCGGCGCGCCGCACCAGCGCCGACTCGACCATGTGCCGCACCTCGAACACCTGGCGCGCCTCTTCGACGCTGGGCTCGGCGACGCGCGCGCCGCGCGCCGGCTCGAGCGTGATCAGCTTGTCGCGGCTGAGCTGGTTGAGCGCCTGGCGCACCAGCGTGCGCGAGACCTTGAAGATGTCGGCGATCTTCTGCTCGGCCAGCTTGGTGCCGGGCGCCAGGCGCCGCTCGACGATGGCGGTGGTGATCGCGTCGACGATGCGCTGCGTGGTGTTGCCGTCGCCCGCGGCCGCGCGCCGGCCGGCAGGCCGGATCTGCTTCAGCGGGGTCGACTTGGCGGGGGCGGCGCGAGGCATGGACAGCGGATCGGTTGGCTCTCGGAGTCAAAGTGTATACACTTTCGCCACCATGGGAAAACTGACCACCCACGTGCTCGACACGATGAATGGCTGCCCTGCTGCCGGCATGGCGGTGCGGCTGTACCGCCTGGATGCCGCCAGCGTGCCGCAGCTGATGCGCAGCGTGCAGCTGGATGCCGACGGCCGCGCCGGCGGGCCGCTGCTGGAGGGCGCCGATTTCGTGCCCGGCCGCTACCGGCTGGTGTTCGAGCTGGCCGACTACTTCCGCGCGCGCGGCATCGTGCTGCCGGATCCGCCTTTCCTCGACAGCGTGCCGCTCGATTTCGGGCTGGCCGATGCGGCGGCGCACTACCACGTGCCGCTGCTCGCGAGCCCCTGGGCCTACTCCACCTACCGCGGCAGCTGAGGCGCATGGAAGCCTACGTCCTCGACTGGGTCAACCTGCTGCTGCGCTGGGCCCATGTGATCGTCGCGATCGCGTGGATCGGCTCGTCGTTCTACTTCGTCTTCCTCGACAACAGCCTGCTGAAGCCCGAGGCACCCGAGCTGAAGGACAAGGGCGTCGACGGCGAGCTGTGGGCGGTGCACGGCGGCGGCTTCTACAACCCGCAGAAGTACATGGTGGCGCCGAAGTCGCTGCCGGCGCACCTGCACTGGTTCTACTGGGAGAGCTACTCCACCTGGCTGACCGGCTTCGCGCTGTTCACGGTGCTCTACCTGTACCAGGCGGCCACCTTCCTGATCGACCCGCGCGTGCATGCGTGGGCGCCGGCCGCGGCGATCGCGGCGGCGCTCGGTTTCCTGGGGGTGTTCTGGCTGGTCTACGACGGCATCTGCCGTGCCTTCGGGCAGCGTGCCGACGGCGACCGCATCGTCGGCGCCGGCGTGGCGCTGTTCGTCGTGATCGCGTCGTGGCTGGCCTGCCAGCTGTTCGCCGGGCGCGCGGCCTTCCTGCTGGTGGGCGCGATGATGGCGACGGCGATGAGCGCCAACGTGTTCTTCTGGATCATCCCGGGACAGCGCACCGTGATCGCGCAGATGCGCGCCGGCCAGCCGGTCGACCCGGTGCACGGCCGGCGCGCCAAGCAACGCAGCGTGCACAACACCTACTTCACGCTGCCGGTGCTGGCGGCGATGCTCAGCAACCATTACGGCTTCCTGTACGGCGCACCGCACAACTGGGCGGTGCTGGTGCTGGTGATGGGGGCCGGCGCGCTGATCCGGCATGCCTTCGTCGTGCGGCACAAGGCGCTGGTGCAGGGCAGGCGGGTGCCGTGGGAATACGCGGCGGCGGGCACGCTGCTGCTGGTGGGCGTGGCGGTGTGGCTGGCGCCGGCGCCGGCGTCCAGCGCCAAGGCGGCGCCGGCTGTCACGTTTTCGCAGGTGCAGCAGGTGGTCGGCACGCGCTGCGCGATGTGCCACAACGAACAGTTGGCGAGCAAGGGCGTGCGGCTCGATTCGGCCGCGGCGATCTCGCAACATGCGCAGCAGCTGTACCAGCAGGCGGTGGTGCTGAAGCTGATGCCGCTGAACAACGCGACGCAGATCACCGACGAGGAGCGCGGGCTGCTGAAGCGGTGGTACGAAGCGGGAGCGTCCATCGCGCCTTGAGCGCCCCTCCCCACCTTCTGATCCCGTAGCCCGGATGCCAATCCGGGATGTGTGAATCACGATCCCCGGATTGGCATCCGGGCTACTCAATGCGGCAGCACGTAGCGCGTGCTCGGCCCGTTGCCGGTCTGTTCGAGCAGACCGAGTTGCGCCAGCGTGCTCAGGTGCTTGGAGGCAGTCGCCAGCCCCACGCCGCAGACCTTGGCATACATGCTCTTCTGGATCGAGCCGGCGCGAAACAGGTATTCCAGCAAGGCGATGCGACGCTGCTCCTGCAACAGTTCACCGGCTTGCCGCTGCCACTGCACGGCCAAGTTCTGTTCCCGCGTCAGCTCGCGGTTGAACGTCACCCGAAGTCCCTCGAGCTGGGCGGCGAACTGGTCGCCCAAGCCGTGCTTCCTGATCAATGACAAGGCGGCTTCGCGCTCCTTGCTCGATATGGCCAGGTAGGCGTTGGCGATGGCCAGGTGGGCGCTGACGTGCGCCTGGGGACCGACAGGCACAGCCAGCACCGCCCGATGGCGCTGCACATCGGCCATCTCCTCGAAATGGGCTGCAAACTCTTCGGGCAGCAGGCGGTCATAGGTTTGACCGTCCCGGGGGCCGAGAATCTCGGTCTTCAGGTTGCGCGTCGCTTCGACATGGGCTGGGTCGCTTTCGGCCGCCGGGCCCTTGAGCGCAGCGGCGGCATGGGCATCTCCCAGGTGCTCGTCTTGCGCGTCCTGCCCGATCTGAAAACGCTTGTAGTGCGCCTCGGCCAGGTTGTAGTGGGCACGCCGCATGTGAAGCGGCAAGTTGGCCCCACGACCCGTCTCCAGGGCGAGCCGGTACTGCTCGATCGCCAGGTCATAGCGCCCTTGCCAGAAGTACGTGGCCCCCAGATTCAGGCGAGTACTGCTTTCCATCTCCGGCTCGAGCGAAATGCGCCTGCCGATGTCGAGGATGCGCTCCGAGCAGGCGATCGCGCGGTCGAAGTCCTTCGCCTCGCCGTGGATCAGGCTGAGGTTCAGGTACGTGATCAGGATGGACCGCTGGTCGCCCAGGCGTTCAAAGATGTTCAAGGCCCTGTGCTTGTGGGTCAACGCGCGCTGCAGGTCACCGGCTCGACGCCAGTACTCGCCCCAAGTCTGTTCCAGCATGCCGATCGCTTCGGGCTTCAGTGCGTGGTCGGCTCGCAGCTGTTCGGCCTTGTCGAGCACCGTCCGCGAGCGGGGGTCATTGCGCAGCACATGCAGCCAAGCCAGCTTGACGAGCGTCCCCAGATACTCCTGGACGGTCTGCGTTTCGTCGCCCTCGCCGGCCTGGCGCGCAATGCGAAGGAACTCGGCGCTGTCCTCGTAGCAGACGAAGGCGCGATCCGCATCGCGCAGCTCATAGAACTTGCCCAGCGCCCCGTAGGCCTTGCCGAGCATCAGCCTGTCGTCGGCCGCGCTGGCGATGCGCAATGCCTGCTCGTACGCCTGGCGTTCGCGTTCCTCTGCATTGCGCACCTGCCAGATGGAAGCCTGGGCCAGGCAGAGCGCGAAGCGAACCCGTGGCGGCAGCGCTTCGCCGGCCAGGCGCTCCAGCATCGCGTCGGTCTCGGGATCGGTGGCCAGTTCGATCCGGAATCGCTGCAGCAACTCGACCGCCGCATCCCAGTCTCTGGCCTGCAACTGATGCCACCACGCGGTGGGCGCATCGCGCAAGAGCAAGGCATCGCTTGCTTGCAGGCGATGCCAGTGCGTGCGCGCATCGGCCTCGTCGAGGCCGAGCCGCACATAGGCCTGCGACTGCGCCATGCGCCGCAAGACCTGCGTTTTCTCCCCGACCCGCAACGGGTCCATCAAGCCCTCGGCGATGAGGCGCCTGCCCTTGTCCAGGTAGCGGTAGAAGGTGCTGGGCCCGACGGCCCACAGCCCACAGAGGTTGTCGGCCGCCGACTCGTCAGCCCGACGGTGGTAGCGCTGGCGAAAGTCCGGCACCGGCGCAAAGCCGAAATGGCACATCACCGCGAGGAACGGGCGCCAACTGGTGCGCTCGATCCAGGCCTGGCTTTCGATGCCGGCAAGTTCGGTGTGCTGGTCCGGACGCAGTTGCAGCACCGCCCAGCGCAGCCACAGCGACACCGCATCGGCACTGGCGGACTCGCCTCGCAACGCGTCGCCCGACGTGCCCAGCACCGGCCTGAGGAACCTGCGGGAAAACCAGCGGGTGAATCGCGGCCTGCGCCGCAACAGTTCATCCAGCGTACCGGCCTTGTGGGCCGCCAGCGCCAGGGCGAGCAGCGCATCGACCACCGCAGCAGGCAGCAATGGACCGACGGGCGAGGCAAGGGACTGCAAATTAGGGGGGTGTCTCACCATGACAGACCTATCGTCTCTTGATCGTCTGGCGTTCCTGCCTCTGCGGCCACTTCAAGGGAGTGTGCATGCGAAAGGATCGCGGTTAGTGTAGCGACGCGCGGGTCACAGGTGCATGTTCGCACCTGCGCAGTTGCATCCGATTGCAGCAGCCGCGCGTCACATTGAGCCATCGACAAGAGGAGATCCCATGCCAACCCCCCGCTTGCTGCCCCGCGACACCCATTCCGCTGCGCGCGACAGCGTCGTGCTGGCGGTGTACGCGCCGTTCGGAAGCGATCCCGTGCTCAGCACCTTCCCGGACGGCAGCTCCCAGCAGCTCGCACAGCATCCGCTCGTCAAGAGCCTGCTGCAGATCGCGGGAAGCGGCATCCACGTGACGGCATTGATCGACCTGGCCGAGGACGACACCTACCTGATCGACGTCCCGGCGGGCCAGCCCGCCGCCATGCAGACGGTCTCGCGCTGGAAGCAGGACATGAGCTCACCGAACACGCTGGCCGGCTTCCTGCGCCATGCACACGAGCTGCAGGCCACGTCGGACGTGGTCCTGGCCCTCGAAGGCCACGGTGCCGGCTTCCTGCCCGAGATCGATCACAGCAAGCTCACCGTTGCCAATCTGACCTTGCAGGGGCAGGTCGAATGGCACATCACGAACGCTGGTGGGTCGCCCGTGCTGCCGCAAGGCTCGCCGATGCTGCCGCAGGGCTCCCCCATGCTGCCGCAGGGATCGCCGATGCTGCCTGCCAGCCAGATGCCCCTGTCCACCTGGGGCCTCGGCGAAGCCCTGAGGCAAGCCCTGGACGCCGGCGTCCCCAAGCTCGCGGCGATCCACTTCAACAACTGCTTCAACATGTCGGTCGAGGTGCTGCACACCGTGGCGCCCCATGCCGACTACGCCACCGGCTACGAGAACTACAACTTCTTCACCGCCGGCGCCGCCTACCCCGCGGTGTTCCAGAAGCTCGCGGCGGCCGGCAGCGCCACCGCGCAGCAGCTGGCCCAGTGGTTCGCCGACGGCAACAAGGACATCCTGGCCGCCAAGGGCAACCACCCCACCGTCGGCTGCGTGGTGCAGCTGGCGCGCCTGCAGGCCATCGTCGAGCGCATCGACGACCTGGCCGATGCACTGCTCGCGGCGCTGCGCACCTCCACGCCGGCGCAGCGCCCGGCCATCGTGCAGAAGATCCGCAACGCGATCCGCAAGGCCCAGCAGTTCGACACCAATGCCAACATGGACCTGGAGGCGCCCGACGAACTGACCGACATCGACAGCCTGGCGACCGAGCTGCTGGCCACCGACTTCGCACCCTTCAAGGTGCAGCAGGCCGCCGCCGGGCTGCGCGACGCGCTGAAGGACATCAAGCGCTACGGCGCCGCGGACGCCCCGTGGACCGACGCCGGCGAGTTCTGGGACTTCTCGTCGAAGAACCTCGCGATGAACATCTTCCTGCCCGACCCGCTGCTGCTCGGGCTGTGGGACTGGCGCTCGCCGTACTACCTCGACGTCAACCCCGACCCGACGCTGCCGCGCGTGCAGCCGCACATCATCGATTTCGTGAAGGTCACCGACTGGGTCGACTTCATCGTCGAATACCACAAGGGCCAGCCGTTCAAGGGCCTGCTGCCGGCGGCGATCCCCGAGTTCCCGGTGTTCAACGCGCGCTACGAACCGCCGAAAGGCCGCCGGCCCGACCCCTGCGGCGATGGCGACATCCCCAAGGGTGATGACAAACCGCGCGCCGCCTGAGCCGCCGACGCCCGTTCCCCCTCCCCCCGAAACCCCTGCGAGGCCCGTCCTCCCAGGGGTTTTCCGTTTCCGGCCGCCGCATCGTCTGGCCATCGTCTCGCCGGCCGGCCGATGCGCGCCCATCCGGGCGTGTCAATGGGAAGCCGTCGCCGATGGAATGCGGTCCATGGCATCCAACCACCCCACCCCGCATCAGGAGACGCACATGAAGTGGTATCTGTCCCTTCTCGGCGCGCTGGCCGTCTGGCGCATCACCCACCTGCTGAGCGCCGAGGCCGGCCCGCGCCGGCTGCTCGAGCGGCTGCGGCACTGGGCCGGCGAGACCTCGTCGCTGGCCTGCTTCTACTGCCTGAGCCTGTGGGTCTCGGTGCCGGTCGCGCTGGTGATCGGGCAGGACTGGCTGGAGCAGGTGCTGCTGTGGCTCGCGCTGTCGGCCACCGCGATCGCGCTCGACCTGCTGCTCGACACGATCAGCCGCAACAGCCTGCCCGAGGCACATGCCCAGGTCCTGACGCCTTCGGAGATGGCGGCGGCGATGGCGGCGCGCTACTTCGACGAGCCGGGCCACGACGAGCTGGCCGAGCCGCTCTTCACCCGCCCCGACGTCCGGCACTGAAGGAGGCCTGCCGTGCTGCCCTCGATCAAGCGCTGCCTCGCGGCCCTCGGGCCGGTGGCCATCCCGTTCGCCGACACCACGCCGGGCATCTGGCTGCTCGACACCCGCCCGCTGCCGTCTTCGGCAGCGGCGGCCGGCAAAGCCGCCGTCACGCCGCAGGAGGCACCGGAGGCTCATCCTCGCGCACATACGCGGCCTTCAGCTGCGCCGGGCGGGCGGAGCGGCGGCGCATCCGGATGTTGAGCATCTCGACCCCGAGCGAGAAGGCCATCGCGAAGTAGATGTAGCCCTTGGGCACGTGGTGATCGAACCCTTCGGCCACCAGCACCACGCCGACGACGACCAGGAACGACAGCGCCAGCATCTTGATCGTCGGGTGGTCGGACACGAAGCGGCCGATGGCGCCGGCGAACAGCATCATCAACCCGACCGAGGCCACCACGGCGGCCATCATCACCGCCACCTGGTCGACCATGCCGACCGCGGTGATGATGGAGTCGAGCGAGAACACCATGTCGACCACCATGATCTGCAGGATCACGGCCGTCATCGTGGCCTTCACCGCCGACGAGGCGCTGCCTTCCTCGCCTTCCATCGACTGGTGGATCTCGCCGGTGCTCTTCCAGATCAGGAACAGGCCGCCGGCGATCAGGATCAGGTCGCGGCCGGAGATCTCGTTGCCCCACACGGTAAACAGCGGCGCCGTCAGCCCGACCAGCCACGCGAGGATCAGCAGCAGGCCCAGGCGCATGAACATCGCCATGAACAGGCCGATGCGGCGTGCGAACTCGCGGCGCTCGCGCGGCAGCTTGTCGACCAGGATCGAGATGAAGACGATGTTGTCGATGCCCAGCACCAGCTCGAGCGCGGTCAGCGTCGCGAAGGCGATCCAGGCTTGCGGGTCGGAAAGGAGTTCGAGCATGGCGGGGTCCCGGAGCAGCGGCGGCACGCAGCATACCCGGCGGCGGCCCCTACACTGCACGCGGTCCGCATCCACCCCGAAAAGAACCCATGGCCTGGCACGGTCACCTGTCGCTGAACTACCGCCACGACGCCGGCCGCTGCGTCGTCCACGACCGCCACAGCGGCCCGCTGCGCGTGCTGCAAAGCCTGTACCCCGAGGGCGACGCGGTCTGCCACAACGTGCTGGTGCATCCGCCCGGCGGGCTGGTCGGCGGCGACGTGCTGGAGATCGACGTCGAGGTCGGCAGCGGCGCGCATGCCTTGATCACCACGCCCGGGGCGACGCGCTTCTACCGCAGCCTCGGCGAGACCGCGCTGCAGGCGCTCGCGGCGCGCGTGGCCGATGGCGCGCGCTTCGAGTGGCTGCCGCTGGAGACGCTGTGCTACCGCCGCACGCAGGCCGAGAACCGCATGCGCTTCGAGCTGGCGCCGCGCGCCGAGATGATCGGCTGGGACGTGCTGGCGCTCGGCCTGCCGGCCAGCGGCGAACTGTTCGACGAAGGCCGCTACACGCAGCAGATCGAGCTGCCCGGCGTGTGGCTGGAGCGCGGCACGGTCGACGGGCAGGACCGGCAGCTGCTCGATTCGCCGCTCGGTTTCGCCGGGCACAGCGTGCTGGCGACGATGTGGTTCGCCAGCGGCTCGGCCTTCGCGCCGGCGCGGCGCGAGGCCTTGCTCGAGGCGGCGCGCGAGCAGCTCGAGGCGCATGCGCTGCGCGACACCGCCGGCGCGACGGCGCCGCACGACGAGCTGGTGGTGCTGCGCGTGCTGGCGCACCGGGTGGAGCCGGCGATGGAGCTGCTGACCGGCGTGTGGAAGCGCTGGCGCGAGCTGGCCTGGGGCCTGCCGGCGCCGGTGCCGCGGGTGTGGCGCACCTGACGCGTCCGCCCGCGCACCGTCAGTCGTTCGCGAAGTCGTAGGGCCCGCCGCGCGCCAGCGCCCGCTGCCAGGCCGGCCGCGCGTGGATGCGCTTGAGCCACGCCATCAACTTCGGCCGGCTCGCATCCAGCCCGGCGCGCTGCGCCGAGGCCTCGACCGGGAAGCTCATCTGGATGTCGGCCGCGGTGAACTCCGGCCCGGCGAACCACTCGCTCTTGCCGAGCTCGGCTTCCATGAAATCCAGCTGGCGCTTCAGGTTGGGCTCCACCAGCGTCGCGAGCACCTTGCCGGCGATGCCCTTGGCGAGCGGCTTCATGAAGAACGGCATCGGCGCCTTCGGGATGCGGTCGAAGATCAGCTTGAGCAGCAACGGTGGCATCGCCGAGCCTTCGGCGAAGTGCAGCCAGTAGGTGAAACGCAGCCCGTCGGGCGTGCCCGGCGCCGGCTCGAGCCGGCCCTGGCCGTGGCGCGACAGCAGGTACTCGATGATCGCGCCCGATTCGGCCACCGTCGTGCCGTCTTCGGTGATCACCGGCGACTTGCCCAGCGGGTGCACCGCCAGCAGCTCGGGCGGCGCCAGCATCGTCTTCCGGTTGCGCTGGTAGAACGTGATGTCGTAGGGCAGGCCCAGCTCTTCGAGCAGCCACAGCACGCGCCGCGAGCGCGAGTTGTTCAGGTGATGGACGACGATCATGCGGCTTCCTCGGTGGGGCGGTGGCGCGCATTGTGTGCGCAAGCGCCATCCGACACCGCGGTCCCGTGCAAAGCGGCGCCTTGTCCGACACGAGGTTCAGGCACGCCCCACAGTGGGTCGCCGCGTCTGCCGACAGTGCGCCGGATGCACCAAACATAGAGTCGCTGCACCGATTCACTGAAAGGCAGGCTCATCATGCACAAAGGTCTCAAATTCCTGTTGGCGTTCGCTCCGATGCTGTTGGTCGCCGCGTGCGGCGGCGGGGATGACAGCATCGACGACCGGCTCGACATCGCCGACCCGAAGGTCCGTTTCATCCACGCGATCCCGGCCGGCCCGAACGTCACGCTGTACCGCAATGCCGACATCTCGGGCGGCGTCAACGACGTGCCCTACCTGTATGCGTCGAAGTACTTCACCGTCGACACCGCCCCTGCCGACTACACCGTGAAGACGACCACCGGCGGCGTGACCGTCGGCGCGATCAACTTCAACCCGACGCGCGGCAACAAGTTCACGCTGATCGCGGTGCCCGGCGAGGCCACCACGACCAACCTGCTGTTCATCAACGACCCGTACGACAAGGAACTGACCGCCAACAACGCCCGCGTGCGCATCGTCAACGGCTCGTTCAACGCGCAGAACGTGGACGTCTACCTGACCGCGGCGAACGTCGACATCGCCACCGTCGGCCCGAACTTCGCCGCTGCCGCCTACAAGAGCGCGGTGCCGGCGTCGAGCGCCAACTCGGTGGACTTCACCGCCGGCGCGTATGTCATGCGCGTGACGCTGGCCGGCAGCAAGACGGTGATCTTCACCGCGCCGGTCAACGTGCAGACCAACGCCGACCTGCTGCTGATGACGGTGCCGAACAGCCTCGCCGTCAACGACGTGAAGGTGCTGGAAGTGATCGCCGACAATGGCCAGCCCAGCACCGAGATCCTGAACCAGCCCTGACGCTCCGGCTGAACGGTTGAACGGCCCGCTTCGGCGGGCCGTTTTCATGGGCGGACCGCCCCGCGGCTCGGATACGCTCTGGCGCTGGCGAGGAGCTTCCCCGATGGCGATCCAATCCCGTACGGCCCGAGACAGGGCCGGCAAGTCAGGCAAGAGTTCAGACAAGAACGCAGGCAAGAGCCCCGGCAGGCCCGCCAACGCGGCCAGCCCGCGCGTGGCGCTGCTGTGCCTGTTGATCGCGCTGCTGCTGATCGCGCTCGACCTGCGCGTCAGCCAGCGCGCCGGCGAACTGAACGGCCCGGGCGCGCTGGCCGTGCAGTCCGATGCCTCGCAGGCCTGGCTGGCGGTGGATGGCGAGATCTGGGCCTTCGACGCCACCGGCCGGCGCCGCGCCCGCGCCAACCTGGCCGAGATCGGGCTGGCCGGCGACATCTACAGCCTCGACTGGCACCCCGCGGCCGGCCTGCTGGCGCTGCGGCTGGACGACGACCCGCTGATCTACCTGGTCGACCCCGTCACGCTGAAACCGGCCGGCCGCATCGCGCTGCAGTGGCCGTCCGAACTGGCCCCCCATGCCGCGCGCGCGGTGCACCTGGCCTTTGCGGCCGACGGCCGCATCGCGGCCTCCACCGGCGGCGGGCATGCGGTGGCGCTGTTCGCCCGCGACGGCCGCTTCCTGGCCCGCAGCGCGCTCGGCATGTACCGCTTCACCAACGGCCTGTGGTGGGCCGGCGATTCGCTGTGGACCACCGACACCAACGGCCTGGTGCTGAAGCGGCTGGACGGCACCACGCTCGCGCTGCAACAGGAGGTGGAGACGCCGTCGCCGCGGCCCACGCGCTTCCTGGGCCTGGCGCGGGCCCATCCGCCCGAGGCGCAGGAGCCGGCGCCGTGGGCCACCGTGATCCGCTTCGGGCGCGACCGCATCGCCGGCGTGGTGGCCGACATCCTGCCCGGCGGCAGCGAGCTGCTGTTCTCGCAGACCGAGCGCATGGAGCCGCGCGACCTGGCCTGGCTGGGCCGCGAGCTGCTGGTGGTCGACGGGCACAGCCGCTCGGTGCTGCGCTGGAATGCCGCGCACCAGCCGCTCACGCCCTTCGGCGATGCCGACAGCCAGCGCGAGCTGCACGAGGCGGCCCAGCTGCAGCAGCGCCTGCACTGGCTGCACCAGGGCCTGACGGCCGCGGCGATCGGGCTGGTGGCGGCGGCCATCGTGCTGGTGTGGCATGCGCGGCGCGGGGCGCGCTCGTCGCGGCGCATCGCCGCCACGCCGCACTGGCGCGCGGTGCTGGCCTCGGCGCTGGTGCCGGGCCTGGGGCAATGGATGCGCGGCCACAACGGGACAGCGCTGGCCTGGTTTCTCGTGTGGTCGATGTACACGCTGGCGGCCAGCGTGCCGATGCTGTGGAACCTGCTCGGGCCGCGCACCGAGGTGTCGGTGCAGCAGGCGGCGGACGTGCTGGCGGTGCAGTTGCTGATCACCGCGTTCGCGGCACTCGAAGCGGCACGACGTTAGGGGGTAGGCCATCCACCATGTGGTGGATGACGGGCCGGATCGAGCGCCGCAAGCTGCCGTGAACGGCCGCCCGTCATCCCGGTGACATCGGGTTCTGTCACAACCAGGGCGAGCCGACCTCAAGGAGCTTGCCATGCCCATTGCCCAGTACGGCGTCCTGTGCGGACGCGCGATCGACCGCCAGCTTGGTTCCGGTGCCAAGCCGCACTACCAGGTCCATGTCATCGACGGCACCACCGACTACCGCATCGCCGTCAACGTGGCGTCGGCGCTGGCGCCGTCGGAGGTGGAGTACGTCATCGAGCCGCAGTTCAACCACCCGGTGCTGCAGAACCTGCTCGAGTTGCCGTCGGGCTGGCACGCGCTGGTGTCCAAGCCCGGCGGCGCGGCGCTGGACTTCATCCGCACCAACCTGTTCGATCCGCGCAAGATGGTGCCGCTGCCGATCAACGTGCCCGGCCCCGACAACGACCTGAACGAGAAGCTCGACCACTACGTGCAGCGCGCGATGTCCGACGAGGACGCGCGCGTCTATGCCTTCGGCCAGCGCTGGGGCCCGGAGGCCGGCAAGAAGGATGCGTACTTCGGCTTCCTGCCCGGCAACGGCGTGCACGACATCCACATGAACCAGGCCAACGTCGGCCAGTTCACGAAGGACGATGGCGTGTACCAGGACGGCGCGCTGCTGCTGCATTTTCCGTCGCAGGGCCAGTGGGTCGGCATCTTCCTGAAGTTCCAGTCGCAGACCTGGCACACCGACGACAAGACCGGGCACCAGACCGGCGTGGACACCAGCGGGCCGCCGTCGGACAACCCGCCCGCGCCCGGCCCCTTCATTCCCGGCAATCCGCCGACGCCGAACCAGCCGGACGGCATGCTGCGCATCGTCTCGGCGCTCGTGAACAGCGTGCAGTCGCCCGAGACCGAGACGGTGACGCTGCTGAACGTGACGCCCAGGCGCATCGAGCTGGCGGGCTGGAAGCTGCTGGACCGCAACAAGTCGGCGACGCCGCTGTCGGGCTCGATCGAGGCCGGCGAGACGCGGCGCTTCACGGTGACCGCGCCGATGGTGCTGTCGAACAAGGGCGGCGTGATCAGCGTGATCAACGGCGACGGGCTGCGCGTCGACGGCGTCACCTACAGCAAGGCCGAGGCGTCGCTGCCGGGCTATTCGGTCAAGTTCTGAACCGGCAAGGGAGAACACCATGCGCGTGCGCAACGAGAACGATGGCCTGACCGCGATGGCGGTGGCCGGCACCTATGTCGTGCTGCTGGGCTGGGACATGGCCGAGCAGGCCCTGCTCGACCAGGGCGTACTGGGCTTCGCGGTGTGCCGCGAGCGCGAGCGCGACGGCGAGCGCATCTGGCTCGCGGGCATGAAGACCTTCGAGCTGGTGGAGCCGTTCCCGGTGCCGGGCGAGCCGGTGTCGAGCTTCGTGCACCCGCTGCAGACCTTCCAGTGGTCGGACTACAGCGCGTCGCCCGACGAGCACTATGCGTACACCGTGGTCGCGATGACGGGCCAGCCGGGCGCGCTGGTGCGCGGGCCCGAGGTGACGCTGGCGGTGAAGACCGAGCGGGTGGACCAGGGCAAGCATGCGGTGTTCTTCAACCGCGGCGCGGTGGGCTCGCAGGAGTATGCGCGGCGCTTCCAGAACCGCCCGCCCGACGAGGTGGGGCCGTCGGCTTTCAAGTGGCTGTCGCGCGGGCTGGTGGAGGGGCTGGAGACCTTCATCGGCCAGGCCGGTGCGGGCGACGAACTGGTGGGCGCGTTCTACGAGTTCAAGAGCCCGCGCATCTACGACGCGCTGAAGGCGGCGCGCACGCGCGGTGCGGTGATCGCAGTGCTGTACGACGGCGACAGCCAGGGCGAGGGCAACGAGACGGCGCTCCAGGGCCAGGGCATGGACGGCATGGTGAAGTCGCGCGAGCACTCGGGCGGGTTTGCGCACAACAAGTTCATGGTGCTGCGGCGCGCCGGGGTGCCCAAGCAGGTGTGGACGGGATCGACCAACCTGAGCCGCAACGGCATGTTCGGCCATTCGAACAATGCACACATCGTGCGCGACGACGGCACCGCGGCGAACTACTACCAGTATTGGCTGCTGCTGAACAAGGACGAGACGCGCAAGCCGACGGCGACGAAGGCCGAGGCGCTGTCACCGTTGCCGGCGGACGGTTCGCCGCTGGATGCGCTGTTCTCGCCGCGGCCGGGGCTGGAGGCGCTGGACTGGTATGCGGGGCTGGCGGCCGGGGCGCAGCGCGGGGTCTTCATGACCTTCGCGTTCGGCATGAACAGCCGCTTCGTGCCGTCGTTCGACAAGACGGACGGCGTGATCCGGTTTGCGCTGATGGAGAAGAAGGGCACGGGCACCAGCTACAAGGCGCAGGCGGCAGAGATCGACCGCATCCGCAGGCACCCGAACGTGACGGTGGCGGTGGGCAACCACGTGGAGCTGAACACCTTCGACCGCTGGCTGGCCGAGCTGGACCGCATCGAGAACACGGCGCACGTGCTGTACGTGCACACCAAGTACATGCTAGTGGACCCGCTGGGCGACAACCCGACGGTGGTGGTGGGCTCGGCGAATTTCTCGGGCGCGTCGACGACCGACAACGACGAGAACATGCTGGTGATCCGCGGCGACACCGGTGTCGCCGACGTCTACCTGGGCGAGTTCATGCGGCTGTTCTCGCACTACGCGTTCCGCGAGTCGCTGCAGTTCAAGGGCGCCACGTCGGAGGCGAACGCGTTGTTGCGCAAGTACCTGGTGCCCACTGCGGCATGGATTCATGGAGGTGGCGGAGCCGGTCAGAGCTATTTCCGGGCGGGGTCGGACCGGGCGTTGCGAAGAGCGTACTTCTCGGGTCAGTGAGCTCGGGATTGCCGGCCAGCCGCCAGCACCCGGCCAGGATGGCGAAGATGTGCGAGAGGCGGTTGGCACCGATGAGCGCGCAGGCCAGCGCGAAGGAACCGTGGACGGCCGCCTGGTGGGTGAGTTCGTGCACGACCGCGACCTCTTTGGGACCGCGCGAGCCGCAGTAGAAGAGGTTGAAAAACATCGCCGCGACCGTGCCGAAGGCCAGGCAGATCAGCAGATCGAGGACCAGCCGGCGCAGGCTGGGCCCGGCTTGGACTGGAATGCACGGAGGCGGTGGCTCTTCGTCGACCTCAAAGAACATGGACATGGATGCTCTCCCTGGATCAAAGGAGCATCGAGCTTCGGGCGGGAAGGTGCAGGAAATATGCAGATGGGGTGATCTGGGGGTTTGTCCGGACCGCGCGAGGCGTGACCTCGTCAGCCAGCCAAGTCTGATTCAGCGCCACCTTCGCGAGATTGCGTCACTGCGTATGCACACGGCGGAGCATCCATAAGACGTTGGCTCATCGCTCTCAGCCCTTCAGTTCGATGCCTTCACGCACGCGCGGGGCGTGCCGGGTGGCGTGGAATTGGTCAGCATTTCCTCAGATCGACATGCGATCCCGCACGCCTTCGACTTCCATGTTCTGCCCCCGCCCGCGCTGGATGATCTCGCCGCGCTCCATCACGAGGTACTGGTCGGCCAGCTCGGCCGCGAAGTCGTAGTACTGCTCCACCAGCACGATGGCCATGGTCTTGCGATCGGCCAGCATGCGGATCACGCGGCCGATGTCCTTGATGATGCTCGGCTGGATGCCTTCGGTCGGCTCGTCCAGGATCAGCAGCTTCGGCCCCGCCGCCAGCGCACGCGCGATCGCCAGCTGCTGCTGCTGCCCGCCCGACAGGTCGCCGCCGCGCCGGTTGATCATCTGCTTGAGCACTGGGAACAGCTCGAACAGCTCAGCCGGGATCGGCGTGCCGCCGCTCTTGTACGCGAGCCCCATGCGCAGGTTCTCTTCCACCGTCAGGCGGCCGAAGATCTCGCGCCCCTGCGGCACGTAGCCCACGCCCTTGCGCACGCGCTCGTACGGCGTGTCGTGCGTGATGTCCGCCCCATCGAGCTGGATCGTCCCGGTCTTCACCGGCACCACGCCCATCAGGCTCTTCAGCAGCGTCGTCTTGCCGACGCCGTTGCGGCCCAGCACCACCGTCACCTCGCCCAGCTTCGCCTCGAAGCCCAGGTTGCGCAGGATGTGCGAACCGCCGTAGTACTGGTTGATGCCCTCGACCTTCAACATGACTCAGCGCCCCAGGTAGACCTCAACCACTTTGTCGTTCGCCTGCACGTCGGACAGCAAGCCTTCCGCCAGCACGCTGCCTTCGTGCAGCACCGTCACCTTCTTGCCGTTGCGCCCGTTCTGCGTCAGCTCGCCGATGAACTTCATGTCGTGCTCCACCACCACCAGCGAATGGTTGCCTTCGAGCGACAGGAACAGCTCCGCGGTGCGCTCGGTCTCCTCGTCGGTCATGCCGGCCACCGGCTCGTCCAGCAGCAGCAGCTTCGGGTCCTGCATCAGCAGCATGCCGATCTCAAGCCACTGCTTCTGCCCGTGCGACAGCAGCCCCGCCACGCGCTGCGCGCTGTCCTTCAGGTGGATCAGCGCCAGCATCGCGCCGATGCGGTCGAGCTGCTCGCCATCGAGCCGGAAGAACATCGACGAGCGCACGCCGCGGTCGGCCTTCAGCGCGAGCTCCAGGTTCTCGAACACCGTCAGCTGCTCGAACACCGTCGGCTTCTGGAACTTGCGGCCGATGCCGATCGACGCGATCTCGTTCTCGCGCAGGCGCAGCAGGTCGATGGTCGAGCCGAAGAAGGCCTTGCCGACGTCGGGCCGCGTCTTGCCGGTGATCACGTCCATCATCGTCGTCTTGCCGGCGCCGTTCGGGCCGATGATGCAGCGCAGCTCGCCGGCGCTGATCGACAGCGACAGCGCGTTCAGCGCCTTGAAGCCGTCGAAGCTGACTGTTATGTCGTCCAGGTACAGGATCGCGCCGTGCGTGGTGTCCAGCACGCCGTCCTGCACCACGCGGCCGTAGCTGGCCGCGCGGCCGCCCGACTGGCCCGCGCCGCCTTGCGCCTTGTGCGCCATCGCCTCGCGCACGCGCGCGCCGGCCTCCATCAATTCGGGCGTCATGCCTTCACCTCGCTCTTGTCCTTGCCGCCCAGCTTGCGCGCCAGCCCGACGATGCCTTGCGGCAGGAACAGCGTCACCGCGATGAACAGCGCGCCCAGGAAGTACAGCCAGAACTCCGGGAACACCTGCGTGAACCAACTCTTCGCGCCGTTGACGAAGAACGCGCCCAGGATCGGCCCGACCAGCGTGCCGCGCCCGCCCACCGCGGCCCAGATCGCGATCTCGATGCTGGCCGCCGGCGACATCTCGCCCGGGTTGATGATGCCCACCTGCGGCACGTACAGCGCGCCGGCAATGCCGCACATCACCGCCGAGATCACCCAGATGCTCAGCTTGTAGCGCAGCGGGTCGTAGCCGGTGAACATCACCCGGCTCTCGGCATCGCGGATGGCCTGCAGCACGCGGCCGAACTTGCTGCCCACCAGCCAGCGCGCCAGCAGGAAGAAGCCGATCAGCGCCAGGCCGGTCAGCACGAACAGCGTCATGCGCATCGAGGGCGTCGCGATCGGATGGCCCAGGATGCGCTTGAAATCGGTGAAGCCGTTGTTGCCGCCGAAGCCGGTCTCGTTGCGGAAGAACAGCAGCATCGCCGCATAGGTCATCGCCTGCGTGATGATCGAGAAGTACACGCCCTTGATGCGCGAGCGAAACGCGAAGAAGCCGAACACGAAGGCCAGCAGGCCCGGCACCAGCACGATCAGCAGCAGCGTCGCGAAGAAGCTGTCGCTGAAGGCCCAGTGCCATGGCAGCGTCTTCCAGTCGAGGAAGACCATGAAGTCGGGCAGGTCCGACTGGTAGTTGCCGTCGCGGCCGATCTGGCGCATCAGGTACATGCCCATCGCATAGCCGCCGAGCGCGAAGAACACGCCGTGGCCCAGCGACAGGATGCCGGTGTAGCCCCAGATCAGGTCCATCGCCAGCGCGCAGATCGCGTAGCACATGATCTTGCCGATCAGGCTGATCGCGTAGTCGCTCAGGTGCAGCGCGCTGCCTTGCGGCACCGCCAGGTTCAGCACCGGCGCGAGGATCACCACGGCGACCAGCGCGATGAAGATGCCGCTCCAGGCCTTCAGCGACAGCAGGCTGGTGCCCGGGCCGACGGGCCGCGAGGGGGAAGGAAGAACCGCGCTCATGCTTCAGCACTCCGGCCCTTCATCGCGAAGATGCCCTGTGGCCGCTTCTGGATGAAGATGACGATGAACACCAGCACCATGATTTTCGCGAGCACGGCGCCCTGCCAGCCTTCGAGCAGCTTGTTCAGCACGCCCAGGCCCAGCGCCGCATACACGGTGCCGGCCAGCTGGCCCACGCCGCCCAGCACCACCACCATGAACGAGTCGACGATGTAGCCCTGCCCCAGGTCCGGCCCCACGTTGCCCACCTGCGACAGCGCACAGCCGGCCAGCCCCGCGATGCCCGAGCCGAGCGCGAACGCATAGGTGTCCACGCGGGCGGTGTTGACGCCCATGCAGGCCGCCATCTTGCGGTTCTGCGTGACGCCGCGCACGAACAGGCCGAGGCGGGTGCGCGCGATCAGCAGCGCCACGCCGGCCAGCACCAGCACCGCGAAGATCACGATCGCGATGCGGTTGAACGGCAGCGTCAGGTTGCTCAGCACCTGCACGCCGCCCGACAGCCAGGCCGGGTTCTCGACCTGCACGTTCTGCGCGCCGAAGATCGAGCGCACGCCCTGCATCAGCACCAGGCTGATGCCCCAGGTGGCCAGCAGCGTCTCCAGCGGGCGGCCATAAAGCCAGCGGATCACGCTGCGCTCCAGCACCGCGCCGACCAGCGCCGCCGCCAGGAACGAGGCCGGGATCGCGACGATCACGTAGGCGTCGAACAGCCCCGGCAGGTGCGACTTGAAGAGGTTCTGCACCACGTAGGTGGCATAGGCGCCGATCATCATCAGCTCGCCGTGCGCCATGTTGATGACGCCCATCAGGCCGTAGGTGATCGCCAGGCCCAGCGCCACCAGCAGCAGGATGCTGCCCAGGCTGACGCCGGTGAACAGCACGCCCAGGCGCTCGCCCCACGCGAGGCGTGCGTCGATCGCGCCGAGCGCGATGCCGAGCTGGCTGCGGATGTCGGCGTCGCCCTCGCCGCCTTCGGCCGCGGGCTTCAAGCGTTCGAGGATCAGTGTCTTGGTGGCCGGCGTCAGGCTGCCGGCCAGCGCCTTCGCGGCCTCGAGCCGCTTGGCCGGGTCGCTGGCCGACACCAGGATGGCGGCGCGCACCTGGTTCAGCTGCTCCTTCAGCGCGGCATCGGTCTCGGCGGCGAGCGCCTTCTCGATCAGCGGCAGCCGCGCCTCGTCGGCTTCCTCCTTCAGCGCCTTGACCGCGGCGCGGCGCTCGTCCAGGTCGCGCGAGAACAGCTTCAGCGCGGCCATCGCCCCGTCGAGCTCGCGGCGCATCTGGTTGCTGTTGATCACGTCCTCGGCGCCGTCGGGCAGGCGCGCGGCGGCGCCGGTGGCGGCGTCGGTCACCTTGTCGCCATGCACGATGAACACCTTGTCGCCGGCCAGCTTGACTTCGTCGTCGAGCATCGCCTGGACGAAAGCGGCCAGACCGTCGTCGCCGCGCGCGAGCGAAGACTGCAACGCAGCGATGCGCTCTTCGTTCTCGCCCTTGGCGAGCGCGAGTGCCTGCGGTGGCGTCAGCGCGTGGCTGGCGACCGGCAAGGCGAGCGCGAACAACGCCCAGGCCACCATCGCCAGGCTGCGCCACAAGAAGTTCGGCAGACGTTCCGTCATCACAACTCGTCAAAAGAGGGTCAGGCCGCCAAAGAGAGAAGCGGCCGCGCAGCAGGCCGCTCCATCCAGCAACTCCCGCGGAACCGGCTTTGCCGGGCCGCTGGGAGGCGCCCCTCGGGGGCAGGAGCGAAGCGACTGGGGGGCCCTATTTCTGGGGTTCGTCTTTCTTCTTGTCGTTGCCTTCGATGTACGGGCTCCACGGCTTGGCCTTCACCGGGGCCGGGGTCTTCCACACGACGTTGAACTGGCCGTCGGCCTTCACCTCGCCGATGAAGACGGGCTTGTGCAGGTGGTGGTTCTTGGCATCCATGGTCGACACGAAGCCGCCCGGGGCCGGAAAGGTCTGGCCGGCCATCGCGGCGATGACCTTGTCGGTGTCGGTGCTGCCGGCCTTCTTGACCGCCTGCGCCCACATGTGGATGCCGATGTAGGTGGCTTCCATCGGATCATTGGTCAGCGGCTTGTCGGCACCCGGCAGGTTCTTCGCCTTGGCGTACTCGGCCCACTGCTTCTTGAAGGCGTCGTTGGTCGGGTTCTTGATCGACATGAAGTAGTTCCATGCCGCCAGGTGGCCCACCAGCGGCTTGGTGTCGACGCCGCGCAGCTCTTCCTCGCCGACCGAGAAGGCCACCACCGGCACGTCGGTCGCCTTCAGGCCCTGGTTGCCCAGTTCCTTGTAGAACGGCACGTTGGAGTCGCCGTTGATGGTGGAGATGACGGCCGTCTTGCCGCCGGCCGAGAACTTCTTGATGTCGGCGACGATGGTCTGGTAGTCGCTGTGGCCGAACGGGGTGTACTTCTCGTCGATGTCCTTGTCGGCAATGCCCTTGCTCTTCAGGAAGGCGCGCAGGATCTTGTTGGTGGTGCGCGGGTAGACGTAGTCGGTGCCCAGCAGCACGAAGCGCTTGGCGCCGCCGCCGGCCTTGCTCATCAGGTATTCCACTGCGGGGATGGCCTGCTGGTTGGGCGCGGCACCGGTGTAGAACACGTTCTTGCTGAGCTCTTCACCCTCGTACTGCACCGGGTAGAACAGCAGGCCGTTGAGTTCCTCGACCACCGGCAGCACCGACTTGCGCGACACGCTGGTCCAGCAGCCGAACATCACGGCAACCTTGTCCTGGCTGATCAGCTGCTTGGCCTTCTCGGCGAACAGCGGCCAGTTCGAGGCCGGGTCGACGACCACGGGCTCGAGCTGCTTGCCGAGCACGCCGCCCTTGGCATTGATCTCCGCGATGGTCATCAGGGCCGTGTCCTTGAGCACGGTCTCCGAGATCGCCATCGTGCCCGACAGCGAGTGCAGGATGCCGACCTTGATGGTGTCGGCGGCCTGCGCGAACAGCGGCAGGCCGAGGGCGGCGACGCCGAGCGACACGGCGCTCAGCGACGCGGCGAAATTGCGGCGGGATGACTTCATGGACGAACGCTCCTGTGGGTTGTGTCTCGCGTCCCTCGTTGCTTGGGGACGGACGGACGCAGGTTACGGAGCGGGGGCGGTTCGCGGAATACGACAGATGGCGTAGGGGCACTGTCGTTGTTACACATCCTTGTTTATTGAGCGGTTACCGCTCAAAATACAATGATGATTGATCGCATGCTGCTGGCCACGCTGCGCGAGCGGCTGGCATTCTTCCCCGGGGTCGTGATCACCGGCCCGCGCCAGGTCGGCAAGACCACGCTGGCCCGCGCGATCACCTCGGAACGGGACGATGCCGTCTTCCTCGACCTGGAGCGGGCCGCAGACCGGGCACAGCTGGCACAGCCCGAGCTCTTCTTTTCCCGCTACCGCGACCGGCTGGTGGTGCTCGACGAAGTGCAGCATGTGCCGGACCTGTTTGCCGCCCTGCGCCCGGAGATCGACGCCGACCGGATCCCGGGCCGCTTCCTGCTGCTGGGCTCGGCTTCGGGCCCGTTGATGCGCCAGAGCGCAGAGTCGCTGGCCGGTCGGGTGAGCTACATGGAGCTGACCCCGCTGCTGGCATCGGAAGTGTTGACCGGCCCCGATGCCGACCTCGGCGGCCTGCAGGCCTTGTGGTCGCGAGGCGGCTTTCCGATGAGCCTGGCGGCGCCGAGCGACGCACTGTCATTCACCTGGCGCCAGGACTTCATCCAGACGTTCCTGCAGCGCGACCTGCCGCAGCTGGGCGTGACCATCCCCGCCGAAACCCTGCACCGCTTCTGGCGCATGCTGGCGCACCTGCAGGGCCAGCTCTTCAACGCGTCGCAGCTGGGCATCTCGCTCGGCGGGGTGGCGCACACGACGGTGACGCGCTACCTCTCGCTGCTGAGCGACGCGATGATGGTGCGCCGGCTCGAGCCGCACCTCACCAACGTCGGCAAGCGCCTCGTCAAGTCGCCCAAGGTCTACATCCGCGACAGCGGCCTGGTGCACGCCCTGCTGAACATCGCCAGCATCGATGACCTGCAAGGGCACCCGATCGTCGGCGCTTCCTGGGAGGGATTCATCCTGGAACAGGTTCGCGCCCACGCGCCGATGGGGGCAGAACTCGGCTTCTACCGGACGGTGGCGGGTACCGAGCTCGACCTGGTGGTTTCGGCCGGACGGCGAACCCTGGGGATGGAGGTCAAGTTCTCATCCGCGCCCAGCGTGACCAAGGGCTTCTGGCAGGCGCTGGAAGATCTCGGGGTCAGCCGTGGCTACGTGGTCGCACCCGTCGAGCGGCGCTATCCACTGGCGGCCAATGTCGAGGTGATTCCGCCTTCCGATATTCCGTCTGTGCTGCGAGGCTGAGGTCCCGGATTGGCATCCGGGCTACAAGTCCCGTAGCCCGGATGCCAATCCGGGAAATCAACCACCATGCCATGGCGCGAGCGCCCGCACGCGCTGGATCGCGAGCGACGCCGCCGCGTTGCGCGTCTCGACCCCGAGCTTCTCGAACACGTGCTCCAGGTGCTTCTTCACCGTCGCCGGGCTGCTGCCCAGGATGTCGCCGATGTCGCGGTTGGTCTTGCCCTTGGCCACCCAGTACAGCACCTCGGCCTCGCGCAACGTCAGCTTGAAGGTCTGCATCACCGCATCCACCGCCGCCGCGTCCGACACCTCGCGCATCACGATCAGCCAGTCGTCATCGCTCGTGCGCTGCTGCAGCGAGAACACCAGCTGCCGCTCGCCGCGCGTCAGCGACAGGGGCTTCGGCTCGCTGCCCTGCGTCGCAAGCGTCGACTGCTCCTGCAGCCATGTGGCCAGCTCGAGCGGCACCTGCCCCGGCTGCGCCTCGAAGTAGCGCTGCATCAGCTCGCGCGCGAGCGGCGTCTGCCACACCGCCCGGCTGTCGGCCACCCGCTCGCTGACGTGGATCGCCATCGTCGCGTGGCCGAACGCGTCCAGAGCATTGCGCGCCTGCCGCGCCTGGCGAGCGCTCAGCATGTGCACCACCATGCGCGCCAGCACCTCCTGCGGGCGGATCGGCTTGGTCACGTAGTCGATGCCGCCGGCCTGGAAGGCCGCCACCACGTGCTCGGTCTCGGTCAGCCCGGTCATGAAGATGATCGGGATCTGCGCCGTGTCGGCGCTCGCCTTCAGCCGGCGCGCCACCTCGAAACCATCCATGCCCGGCATCACCGCGTCCAGCAGCACGATGTCGGGCTCGGCCTGCGCCGCCCGCTGCAGCGCGCTCTCGCCGTCCACCGCCACCAGCACGGTGTAGCCGGCCTCGTCCAGCGCGTCGTGCAGCAGCGACAGGTTGTCGGGCACGTCGTCGACGATCAGCACGACGTCGGTCGCGGCGCGGTCAGGAAGTCTCTCGGTCATGTCTCGCCTGCCGAAGGATGCGGGTCATCGCATCGAGTTGGAACTGCCGGGCCAGCGTGCGCAGGTGCGCGACGAAGCCGGCATGCGCCGCATTGTCCGCCTCGATCTCGTCCAGCTTGTTCACGATGCCGCGGAAATAGCCCAGCCCGACCAGCTCCTCCAGCGCCTGCAGCTGCGTGCCGTCCGGCAGCACCCAGTCCGCTGCCGGCTGCGGCGCCGGCACCTGCGGCGGCGCCGCGGCCACCACCCAGCGCAGGCGCAGCCGCTCGCCCAGCCAGTCGAGCAGCTCGTTCACGCGCACCGGCTTCAGCACGAAATCCGCCGGCGTGATGCCGACGTCGTTGTCCAGGTCCTTGTCGAAGGCGTTGCCCGACACGATCGCGATCGGCGCCGCGCTCAGGTCCTGCGTGCGGATCGCGCGGATCGTCGCCCAGCCATCGATGCCCGGCATCGCCAGGTCCATCAGGATGGCGTCCGGCGTGAAGCTGCGCAGCAGCTGCAGGCAGTCGGCCCCCGACGCCGCCTGGCGGATCTCGAAGCCCAGCGGCTGCAGCACGCTGGCCAGCAGGTCGCGGTCGACCTCCTCGTTGTCGACCACCAGGATGCGCCGCCGCGGCCCCTCGTAGCCGGTGCGGCTGGCGCGCGGCGCCGGCACCGCCACCACGTCGCGCGCCGCCGGCAGGAAGAGCCGGATGCGGAACAGGGTGCCCACCTGCGGCGTGCTGTGCACCGTCATCTCGCCGCCCATCAGGTCGGTCAGCATCTTGCTGATCGTCAGGCCCAGCCCGGTGCCGCCGCCGGCCAGCGCGCCGGCATCGCTGCCGCGCGCGAACGGCTCGAACACGTGCTCGATCTCTTCGGGCGCGATGCCCGGGCCGGTGTCCTCGATCTCGAAGGTGGCCATCTCGCGCGCATAGCCGACACGGAACACCACCTGCCCCGCCTGCGTGAACTTGACCGCGTTGCCCAGCACGTTGATGAGGATCTGGCTGAGCCGCTTCTCGTCGCTGCGCACCACCTCGGGCAAGGCCTGCGACAGCTCGTGGCTGAACGCGATGCCCTTGCCCGCCGCCTGCAGCTCGAACATGCGCACGATCTGCTGCACCGTCTCGCGCAGGTGCATCGGCTGCGCCTCGAGCCGCAGCTTGCCGCCCTCGATGCGCGCGATGTCCAGCGTGCCCTCGATCAGCGACAGCAGGTGCTCGCCGCCGCGGCGGATCACGCTGACGGCCTGGCGGCGCTGCGGCGGGATGGACGCGTCCTCGTCCAGCAGCTGCGCATAGCCGAGGATGCTGTTCAGCGGCGTGCGCAGCTCGTGGCTCACCGTCGTGATGTAGCGGCTCTTGGCCTGGTTGGCCAGCTCGGCGCTGCGCTTGGCCTGCTGCAGCTGCAGGTCGGTGCGGCGGTGCGAATCGATCTCGCGCCGCAGCGCCTGCGTCTGCTCGTGCACCGCCTGCGTCTGGCGGTTCGACTCTTCCTGCGCCACCTGGCGGCTCTTGTGCGTCAGCACCAGCCACCACGCAACGATGCCGCTCACCAGCAGCAGCGCCGCGAAGGCCTTGATGAAGCCCAGGCGCAGGGCCGGCGCCAGCGCCGCACCGGGTTCGCCGAGCAGCCGCAGTTCCTGGTGGTACAGCAGTCCGAACAGCCCGGCCAGCAGCGGCACCACCACCGCCATCAGCAGGATGTAGTGGCCCAGGCCCGTGTCGATGTACGGCCAGGCCCGGCGCGGCAGCAACGCGCGCAGCGCCGCGGCCCATTGCGTGGCCAGCTTGGCCTCGGGCTTGCACAGGTCGTCGCAGCGCGCATCGAGCGAACAGCACAGCGAGCAGATCGAGCCCAGGTAGGCCGGGCAGTGCGCCAGGTCGTCGGACTCGTACTCGCGTTCGCAGATCACGCACTGCTGCAAGCGGGTGAACAAGCCCTTCGGGCTGCTGCGTGCAATGTAGAAGCGGCCCTTCGTCGCCCAGGCGATCAACGGCGAAACCACGAAGGCGGTGACCAGCGCGATCAGCGCCGAGAAGGCCTGCGCCATCGGCCCGAACAGGCCCAGGTAGGCGGCGATCGACAGCGCCGATGCCGCGCCCATCGCACCGACGCCGACCGGGTTCACGTCGTACAGGTGGGCGCGCTTGAACTCGATGCCCGGCGGCGACAGCCCGAGCGGCTTGTTGACCACCAGGTCGGCCACCACGGCCATGATCCACGAGATCGCGATGTTGGAGAACAGCCCCAGCACCTCGCCGAGCGCGCGGAACACGTCCAGCTCCATCAGCATCAGCGCGATCATCGTGTTGAACACCACCCACACCACGCGGCCCGGGTGGCTGTGCGTCAGGCGCGCAAAGAAGTTGGACCAGGCCAGCGAGCCGGCGTAGGCGTTCGTCACGTTGATCTTCAGCTGCGACACCACCACCAGCAGCGCGGTGGCGGCCACCGCCCATGCCGGGTGCGGGAACACGTATTCGTAGGCCGCGAGGTACATCTGGTTGGGATCGACCGCGCGGTCCACCGGCACCGAATGGCTGATCGCCAGGTAGGCCAGCAGCGCGCCGCCCAGCATCTTGAGGACCCCCGGCACCACCCAGCCCGGCCCGCCGATCAGCACGCCCAGCCACCAGCGCTTGCGATTGGCCGCGGTGCGCTCGGGCATGAAGCGCAGGTAATCGACCTGCTCGCCCATCTGCGTGATCAGCGCGATGCCCACCGTCATCGCGGCACCGAACAGGCCCAGGCTGAACTCCGCGCCGCGGCCCTCGGCGCCGGCATAGTGCACCAGGCCGTCCAGCACGCCGGGGTTGTGGCGGAACACGTAGATGTAGGGCACCACCAGCAGCAGCAGCCACAGCGGCTGCGTCCACACCTGCAGCCGGCTGATCGCGGTGACACCGTGCGTGACCAGCGGCACCACCACCAGCGCGCAGGCCAGGTAGCCCCAGGCGGGCGGGATGTCGAACGCGAGCTCGAGCGCGTAAGCCATGATGGCCGCCTCGAGCGCGAAGAAGATGAAGGTGAAGCTCGCGTAGATCAGCGAGGTGATGGTGGAGCCGATGTAGCCGAAGCCGGCGCCGCGCGTCAGCAGGTCCATGTCGAGCCCGTGGCGCGCCGCGTAGAGGCTGATCGGCAGCCCGGCCAGGAAGATGATCAGCCCGGTGGCCAGGATGGCCCAGAACGCGTTCAGGAAGCCGTACTGCACCAGCAGCGTCGCGCCCACCGCCTCGAGCACCAGGAACGAGGCCGCGCCGAACGCGGTGTTGGCCACGCGCAGCTCCGACCACTTGCGGAAGCTGTGCGGCGTGAAGCGCAGCGCGTAGTCTTCCATCGTCTCGCGCGCGACCCAGCTGTTGTAGTCGCGGCGCACCTTGACCACCCGCTGCACCGCGCGCTCGTCCTGCGCCGCCGCGGGCGGCGGCACGATGGCCGGGCCGATGTTCGGTGCAACCGGGGCACCGTCTGCGGCGGAGGTGGCAGGGTTCATGCGATGTTCCGCGCAAGCCCCGTGCCATTGCCACGATCAAGCGCCCTAAGATGTGGCACACCTTCTGCTTCCCGCACCACCATGGAACTGACGCCGCGTGAGAAAGACAAGCTGCTGATCTTCACGGCCTCGCTGCTGGCCGAGCGCCGCAAGGCGCGCGGGCTGAAGCTCAACTACCCCGAGGCGGTGGCGCTGATCAGCGCCGCCATCATGGAGGGCGCACGCGACGGCAAGTCGGTCGCGGCGCTGATGAGCGAGGGCAAGACGGTGCTCCGCCGGGCCGACGTGATGGACGGCGTGGCCGAGCTGATCCCCGAGATCCAGGTGGAAGCCACCTTCCCCGACGGCACCAAATTGGTGACCGTGCACCAACCCATTGCATGACGCCCGGAGTGCTGCGCATGAAAGTCCGTTCTCTCATGGGGCGGCTCGCCGCCTCGACCCTGCTGCTCGGCCTGCCGGCCCTGGCCCTGGCCCACGCCGGCGGCGATGCCGGGCAACACCACGGGGCGGCCGGCGCGCTGGCGGCCGGTTTCGCCCACCCGTTCACCGGGCTCGATCACCTGGCGGCGATGGTTGCCGTGGGCATGTGGAGCGCGATGACGGCGCGGCGCGCGTGGCTCGCGCCGCTGGCCTTCGCCGGCACCTTGCTGGTGGGGGCGCTGCTGGGGCTGGCGGGGCTGGCGCTGCCGGCGGCCGAGCCGATGGTCGCGGCCTCGCTGCTGGTGCTGGGGCTGCTGGTCGCCACCCACACCCGCCTGCCGGCGCTGGCCGGTGCCGCACTGGCGGCAGGCTTCGCGCTGTTCCATGGCCTGGCGCACGGCGCAGAGCTGGCCGGTCCGGCGGCCGCCTTCGCGCTGGCCGGCATGGTCGCCGCCACCGCACTGCTGCACGGCGCGGGCATCGCGCTCGGCCTGCTGCTGCGTGCGCGCTCGCCCTGGCTGCCGCGCATCGCCGGCAGCGCGGTCGCGCTGTTCGGCGTGGCCTTGCTGGCCGTCAACTGAAGGGTCCGCGATGATTCCAGGCGAACTGCTGATCGACGGCCCCGACATCGAGATCAACGTCGGCCGCCGCACCCTCACGCTGGTGATCGAGAACAGCGGCGACCGGCCGGTGCAGGTCGGCTCGCACTACCACTTTGCCGAGACCAATCCGGCGCTGCGGTTCGACCGCGCGGCGGCGCGCGGCATGCGGCTGAACATCGCCTCGGGCACCGCGGTGCGCTTCGAGCCGGGGCAGCAGCGCACGGTCGAGCTGGTCGACTATGCCGGCGACCGCAAGGTCTACGGCTTCCGCGGCGACGTGCAGGGAGCCCTTTGATGGCCACCATCCACCGCCGTGCCTATGCCGAGATGTTCGGCCCCACCACCGGCGACCGCGTGCGCCTGGCCGACACCGGCCTCATCGTCGAGGTGGAGAAGGACTACACCTTGCTCGCCGGCGGCTACGGCGAAGAAGTGAAATTCGGCGGCGGCAAGACCATCCGCGACGGCATGGGCCAGGGCCAGCGCCTCGCGAAGGACGTCGCCGACACCGTGATCACCAACGCCCTCGTGATCGACCACTGGGGCATCGTGAAGGCCGACATCGGGCTGAAGGCGGGCCGCATCAGCGGCATCGGCAAGGCCGGCAACCCCGACGTGCAGCCCGGCGTCGACATCGTGATCGGCCCGGGCACCGAGATCATCGCCGGCGAAGGCAGCATCGTCACCGCCGGCGGCATCGACAGCCACATCCACTTCATCTGCCCGCAGCAGATCGAGGAGGCGCTGATGAGCGGCGTGACGACGATGCTGGGCGGCGGCACCGGCCCGGCCACCGGCACTTTCGCGACCACCTGCACGCCCGGCCCCTGGTACATCCACCAGATGCTGAAGGCGGCCGAGGCCTTCCCGATGAACCTGGGCTTCCAGGGCAAGGGCAATGCGAGCCTGCCCGGCGCGCTGGAAGAGCAGATCGAGGCCGGCGCCTACGGGCTGAAGCTGCACGAGGACTGGGGCACGACGCCGGCGGCGATCGACAACTGCCTGAGCGTGGCCGACAAGCACGACATCCAGGTGACGATCCACACCGACACGCTGAACGAATCGGGCTTCGTCGAGAGCACCATCGATGCGTTCAAGGGCCGCACCATCGCGACCTTCCACACCGAAGGCGCGGGCGGCGGGCATGCGCCCGACATCATCAAGGCCGCGGGCCTGCCGAACGTGCTGCCCTCGTCGACCAACCCGACGATGCCGTACACGGTGAACACCATCGACGAGCACCTGGACATGCTGATGGTGTGCCACCACCTCGACGCGTCGATCGCCGAGGACCTGGCCTTCGCCGAGAGCCGCATCCGCCGCGAGACCATCGCGGCCGAGGACATCCTGCACGACGTCGGCGTGTTCTCGATGATGTCGTCCGACAGCCAGGCCATGGGCCGCGTCGGCGAGGTCATCATCCGCACCTGGCAGACGGCGCACAAGATGAAGGCGCAGCGCGGCACGCTGCCCGAAGACAGCGCGCGGCACGACAACTTCCGTGTCAAGCGCTACATCGCGAAGTACACGATCAACCCGGCGATCACGCAAGGCATTGCGCACGAGGTGGGCTCGGTCGAGGTCGGCAAGCTGGCCGACCTGGTGCTGTGGAAGCCGGCCTTCTTCGGCGTGAAGCCGTCGCTGATCCTGAAGGGCGGCTTCATCGCGGCCGCCGCGATGGGCGACCCGAACGCGTCGATCCCGACGCCGCAGCCGGTGCACTACCGGCCGATGTTCGGCTCGTACGCCGGGGCGATGCACGACACCAGCGTGACCTTCGTGTCCAAGGCAGGGCTGGCGGCGGGCGTGCCGCAGAAGCTGGGGCTGAAGAAGCGCGCGGTGGCGGTCAGCAACACGCGCACGATCGGCAAGGCCGACATGGTGCACAACGGCTTCACGCCGAAGATCGAGGTCGATCCGCAGACCTACGAGGTGCGGGCGGATGGGGTGCTGCTGACCTGCGAGCCGGCGACGGTGTTGCCGATGGCGCAGAGGTACTTCCTGTTCTGATCGATCTCGCCATTTGAGCGACGCATCCCGGATTGGCATCCGGGCTACATGACAACCCCTCGCCCGGCCCGCGCGCATCACAAGGTCGTAGCCCGGATGCCAATCCGGGATTCGTCCGTCAAATCGCCCCGGCGACGCGAAACGAAAAAGCCCCGCCGAAGCGGGGCTTTTTGCTGACGTCAGTTCACTCGATCACAGCGATCCGAGGAACGCCAGCAGCGCCTCGCGATCCGCCGCGGACAGCGCCGCGAAGCGATTGCGCGCATTGGTGGCTTCGCCCCCGTGCCACATCACCGCCTCGGTCAGCGTGCGGGCCCGGCCGTCGTGCAGGTAGCCGACCTTGCCCGCCGTGCCCATCACGCGGTCGGTGTAGCCGATGCCCCACAGGGCCGAGGTGCGCCACAGGTTGCCGGCGGCCGTGCCTTCGACATAGTTGTCGGCCAGGTCGGCCCCCATGTCGTGCAGCAGCAGGTCGGTGTACGGCTTGATGGTCTGGTTGCGCAGCTCAGCCAGCGGGTGGCCGGAGCCGGTCTTCACCTCCGGGAGGTGGCAGCCGGTGCAGTTCGCCGCCTTGAAGACCTTCGCGCCGTTGGCCACCTTGACCGGGTCGACGTCCAGGTCCGCCAGCGGTGCCACGCCCTTCGGAAAACCGCTCACCAGGCTGCGTTGGGCCGGCACGGCCAGCAGCTGCAGGTAGCGCGCGATCGACGTCAGGTCGTTCTCCGACAGGCCACGCTCGTTCTTCGTGCGGCAGGTCGGCAGGCCGGCCAGGCAGTCGCGGCTCGGGTACACCGGCGTGGTCACCGACATGTCCTGCAGCAGGGCCGAGGCGGCCTGGTGGCGCAGGCTGAACTTGCCGGCCTTCCAGCCGAAGCGGCCCAGGCGCACGTCACCGGTTTCCGGGTCGAACACGAAGTTCGCCTGGCCCTTGATGCCGTCGGCGTCCGCCGTGCCGCGGGCACGCGCCAGGATGTCGGCTTCCGGGATGGCTTCCAGCAGGCCGGCACCCAGCATCGGCTGCGCCGCACGCAGCGAGACGACTTGCGGCGTCGGGCCGTCGAAGGCCAGCTTGGGCTTGCGCAGCTCCACCGACGTGCCGTCGGCCAGCTTCACGGTCTGGGTGTCGAAGCCCGCGACGCGCACGCCGTTGCCCCAGTCCTGCGGCGCGCCGTTGGCACCGCGCGCATTCATCTGCACCCCCACGCCGTAGCGCGTGTCAGGCACCTGCTGGCCCTGAGCGTTGATCGCCGCGGTGTGCACCGACATCGTGTCCAGGCGCTGGTTCACTGCCGCCGGCGCCGGGCTGCGGCCGTTGTTCACGTGGCATGCGAAGCACGACGACTGGTTGTAGCGCGGCCCCTGCAGGTCCACCAGCGCATCGAAGCGGTCGTTGCCCGGCTCGTTGTGCTCGCCGGTGAACATGTTGGTGTGGATCGTGCGACGGCCTTCGACGAAACGCTGCATGTTCTGCATGCCGACGTTGATGTGCGGCTGCTGGAAGATGAAGGTGCCGTTGTCGGCGTAGTCGTACGACAGCGAGCCGGTGCCGCCCTGCAGCGTCTCGGCCGGCAGCGGCGCGTTCATCAGGCGCGGCTGCACGCCGTACCACGGGCGCAGGCCGGTGCCCACCACGTAGGTCCACTCGCCCGCGTAGTAGCGGATGCCGCCGTTGTCGCCCTTGGCGGCCATCGCCTCCTTGGTCGAGAAGAACGACGGCGAGACCTCGATCACGTCGCCCGGCACCAGCGGACGTGCGGGCACGTTCTTGCCGTTGGGGAAGCCGTCCGGTCCGATGTCGCCGTGGCCGGGGTAGTCCTTGACCGTCAGGCTGCAGTCGTTGTTCAGCACGTTGGCGCTGAGCAGCCTGCCGTTCGGCGGGTAGGCCACCGGCGGGCAGATGGTGACCTTGTCGTTCACCAGCTGGCCCGGGTTCATCCAGCCGTAGCCGGTGACGCCCACGCGGTCGAAGGCACGGAACCAGGCCACGCCGCCCGGCAGCTGGTCCTGCGTGAAGTAGTGGTTGACCCGCAGCGTCGGCTTGGTCACGCCGGCCACCCGGCTGTTGTCGACGATCTCGAAGCCCCAGGTGCGGTTCTTGAAGTAGTTCGGCACGAAGGTCAGGAAGTTGCCCGGGCCCTTGTCGACCGGGCGGCCCGTCACCGGGTCGACCGTCTCGTTCGGGCCTTCGCCGATCTCGTTCCAGTCTTCGCCGCGCTCGCGGCCGTGGCGGGCCAGGCCGCGGATGCCGAAGCGCGTGACCAGCGTGCCGTCGGCCAGCGTGAACTGCAGCGTCTCGACCGGGTCGGCCTGCGTGGGCAGCGGGGCCATCGCGGCGCCGCTGGACGGCGCCTTCAACGGCGCGGTGGCCATCGTGGGCATCGTGTTGTCGGTGCCCGGGGTCTTGAACTCGACTTCCCACAGCGAGTAGCCGTACTGCGTGCCGCGGGCCACGCCCTGCAGGCGCACGTAGCGCGAGTTGATGCCGAGGTTGTAGAACTCCTCGGTGCCGCCCTTGCCGTTGCTGACGTAGCGCACCTGCGACCAGTTCTGGCCGTCATCGGAGACCTGCAGCGCGTACTCCTTGCCGTACGAGTTCTCCCAGCTCAGCTTCATCGCGCCGATGCGGGTCTTGGCGCCGAAGTCGTACTGGATCCACGCGCCGTCTTCCTGCTTGCTCGACCAGCGCGTGCCGATGTTGCCGTCGATGGTGTTGGTGGCGGGCATGCCGCCGTTTTCCAGCGCCGACGAGGTCGCGCCCACCGGCCTGATCGCGACGCCGGGCTGGCTCACGTCGGGTGCGGGCGCCGGGGCGGGTGCAGGTGCCGGGGCCGGCGAAGGCGCCGGGCTCGGCGCGGGTGCGGGAGCCGGGCTGGGCGCGGGCGACGGTGCCGGGCTGGGGGCCGGTGCCGGAGCGGGCGCAGGCGCCGGGGCCGGCGCAGGAGCGGGTGCGGGGGCCGAGCCGCTGAAGGCCTGGATCTCGAAGATCGAGTAGCCGTACTGCGTCGAGCGGGTCACGCCCTGCACGCGCAGGTAGCGGCCCTGGCCGCTCAGGCCGGTCCAGTCCTCGATGCCGCCCTGGCTGTTGTCGACGGTCTTGATCGTGACCCAGCTCGACTTGTCGTTCGACACCTGCAACAGGTACCTGGTGGCGTGGGCGCGTTCCCAGTTGATGCGCACGCGGGTCACGCTGACCGACTGGCCGAAGTCCAGCGTCAGGTTCTGGTCGTCGCTGAAGCCGCTGCTCCAGCGGGTGTTGTCGTCGTGGTCGATCGCGGCAGCGGCCGACAGGTCGCCGCGCTCCGACGCGCTGGCGCTGGCCGCGATGGGCGTCAGCGCCGTGCCGATCGGGTCGCCGACCGCCATCGGGCGCGAGCGGTCGCCCCCGACGTCGCTCGCACTGGCGTTGTTGTTGTCCGCGGCGGCGCTGCTTCCTCCGTCGCCGGAACCGCATCCAACCAGCAGGATCGCCAGGGCGCAATGCAGCCCCAGCATCGAACCGTTGCGCAAGCTGCGCAGCACATGGTGTTTCATAAGCTCCCCTCCAAGGACGTGGCAGAAACCAGGCCCGGATGCTGCGCGCTTGGCTGGAGAACGCTGTAAGCCGGTTGCGAGTGCCCACCTCTCATCCAACGCGATGGGTGGGCTGCGCCGCAAGCGCTTTCATGACAAGAAACGCAGTTCTGGAGGGATTGCTCACTTTCCTGTAGATCCCCGTTGACACGAGGAACAGGAGGCATCCTACGGTCCATTGCCATACGGGAACCGGGATGCCTGCGATGCGCAGGCCGAAGACCTGTCCCGGCCTTTGCGAATGGCTGCCCCGGCCTTGGCCGCGTGGCCTTTTTTCCGATGCTTACATCGCCCCATGCAGAGGCGATACGAGGTATTCGCGCGATCGGGGAGAAGTGCCGCGAACCTCAGGCGTTCGCGAACGCGAGGTGCACGGCGGCCCGGGAGGATGCCGCCGCATCGGGCTGCACGGCATGCGCCGCATCGGCCTCGACCTTGAACGCCGCCACCGCTTCCAGCAGCTTCTGCGCCTGCATCTTCAGGCTCTCGGCCGAGGCCGAGGCCTCCTCGACCAGCGCCGCATTCTCCTGCGTCGAATGGTCGAGCAGCGAGATGGCCTGCGAGACCTGTTCGATGCCGCTGTGCTGTTGCGCGGCCGAGCGGCGGATCTCGCCGACCAGGTCGTTCACGCTCGACACCTGGTCGTGGATGTCCTGCATCACGCGGCCGGCGTCGCTGACGTGGCGCGAACCGCTGCCGACCTTCTCGGCGCTGTCGGTGATCAGCTGCTTGATCTCGCGCGCCGCACCGGCGCTGCGCTGCGCGAGGCTGCGCACCTCGCCGGCCACCACCGCGAAGCCGCGACCCTGTTCACCGGCACGTGCCGCCTCCACCGCGGCGTTCAGCGCCAGGATGTTGGTCTGGAACGCGATGCCGTCGATCACCGAGATGATGGAGGCGATGCGGTCGCTCGACTGCTGGATGTCCTGCATCGTCTTCACGACGTCGCCGACCACTTCCTTGCCGCGGCCGGCCGCCTGGCGCGCGCTCTTCGAAATCTCCTCGACGCGGTTGACGGTGCCGGCGCTTTCCTTGACGGTGGCCGCCATGGTCTCCATCGACGACGCCGTTTCCTCCAGGCTCGCGGCCTGGCGCTCGGTGCGGTCGGACAGCGACAGGTTGCCCTGCGCGATCTCCGACGCGGCGCTGTAGACCGAGTCGCTCGAGTTGCGGATGTCGCCGACGGCGGTGCGCAGGTTGTCCTGCATCTGTGCCAGCGCGGCCATCAGCTGGCCCATCTCGTCCTTGCGCTCGCTGTCGACGCGGCCCGACAGGTCGCCTGCGGCAATGCGCTTCAAGGCCTGCATGCCGCTGCGCAGCGGCCGCACGACGCTGGTCGTCAGGCCCCAGGCCAGCAGGCTGCCGAGCGCCAGCGCGATCGCGCCGCCCACCGCCATCGCGATGCGCGAGCGGTGGTTGCCCTCGCTCGCCGCGACGATGCGCAGGCCGGCGTCCTCGCGGATCACCCGGGTCAGCTCGGCGGCGGCATTGTTCAGCGTCGTGAAGTTGGCCAGCGTCTGGCCCTCCAGCAGCTTCTTGACCTTCTGGAAGCGCTCGGCATCGTCGGTGCTCGCGAGCAGGCGTTCGATCTCGGCCGAGCTGGCGTCGTAGGACTTCAGCGCGCTGTCCAGCGGCGCCAGGTGCACCTCGATCGAATCGGCGCGCGGCAGGCCGCGCAGCAGCTTGATCTGCTCGACGAAGCGCGCATGGTGCTTCTTGAAGGCCTCGGCCTGGGTGCTGCGCTCGGCTTCGCTCCAACGCGTGGCCAGCAGCTCCTGCGCGCCGCGCATGCCGCGCGCCGCCGTGCCGAGTTCGGACACGCCGTTCATCGCCGGCATCGTCATGCCGGCCAGGTCGTCGAAACGGCCTTGCAGCTGCGACATCTCGAAGAAGCTCTGGCCGATGGTGGCGCAGGAGAGCAGCAACACGCTCGCGAAACCGAGCGCGAGGCGCACGCCGATGCGAACATCCTGGAGCAGTTTCATGGTCGATCCTTGTTCCAATCCGATGGAATATCGGCCGACCGTTCAGGATCCTGAATGGAAATGCCCTAGGGTTTACTGCCACACTCGCACCATGCTGACCGTGAACAAACTCCTTGCCCAAGGCCATGGATTGGCCCCCGTGCTGCTCAAGCGCGCCGCGAGCGTCGAGCTCGACTGGGATGTCCGACAGAAAAGCCGCTTCGACGCGACCGATTCGCAGGGCCGCACGCTCGGCGTGTTCCTGCCGCGCGGCACCGCGGTGCGCGGCGGCGACGTGCTGGTGGCCGAAGACGGGTCGATGATCCGCGTGGTGGCCGCACCGCAGCCGGTGCTGGTCGTGACGCATTGCCGCGAGCACGGCTCGCCGTTCGACCTGCTGCGCGCCGCCTACCACCTGGGCAACCGCCACGTGCAGCTCGAACTGAAGCCCGACCACCTGAAGCTCGAACCCGACCACGTGCTGGCCGACATGCTGCGCCACATGCACCTGATCGTGAACGAGGCGCAGGCGGCGTTCGAGCCGGAAGCCGGGGCCTATGCGGCCGGCGGCCATGCCCACCACGACCACGCACACGACGACGGGCACGACCACGGACACCCTGGCCACGACCACGGTGACCATGACCACCACGGCCATTCGCACTGAGCACGATGCCCCGCGTCCGCCGTGCCCCAGCGCCCACCAGCGCGTCGTCGCTGCTGCAACTGATGTGGCTGGCCTCGCCGGCCTTGCCGGTGGGCGGCTTCAGCTACTCGGAAGGCCTCGAATCGGCGGTCGATGCCGGCCGCGTGACCAACGAGGCGCAGGCCGCCGGCTGGCTGGCCGACCAGCTGCAGCTGGCGCTGGCGCGCAGCGACCTGGCGCTCGCCGCCAAGGCCTTCGGCGCCTGGCAGCGCGATGACCGCGCCGCCATCGGCGAGCTGAACGACTGGGTGGTGCAGACGCGCGAAAGCAGCGAGATGCGGTTGCAGACCGAGCAGATGGGCCGCTCGCTGGTCGAATGGCTGAAGAACCGCGGTACCGCCGACGAGCGCATCGCCGTGCTGGGCGCGCTGAAGCCGGCACCGACCTGGCCGGTGGCCTTCGCGCTGGCCGCGGTGCAGACCGGTGCGCCGCTGCGCGACGCGCTGCTGAGCTTCTGCTTCGGCTGGGCCGAGAACATGGTGCAGGCGGCGCTGAAGGCGGTGCCGCTCGGCCAGAATGCCGGGCAGCGCGTGCTGGCCACGCTGGCCGACGCGATCCCGCCCGCGGTCGACCGCGCGATGCGGCTGCCGCACGGCGAGCGCCAGGCCTTCACGCCGATGCTGGCCATCCTGTCGGCGCGCCACGAGGCACAGTATTCGAGGCTGTTCCGTTCCTGACCATGATCCACGTCCTGCTTGTCGACGACGACATCGACCTGCGCCAGCTGGTCGGCGACTACCTGCAGCGCTACGGCATGCGCGTGAGTGCGGTGGCCGATGCGGCCAGCCTGCGGCGCGTGCTGCGCCCCGGCCTGGCCGGCCCCGATCCGTACCGGGTGCTGCTGCTCGACCTGATGCTGCCCGACGGCAACGGGCTCGACCTGTTCCGCTGGGTGCGCGAGGTCGCGCCGCTGCCGGTGATCATGCTGACCGCCCAGGGCGATCCGGCCAGCCGCGTGGTCGGGCTCGAGCTGGGCGCCGACGACTACCTGCCCAAGCCCTTCGAGCCGCGCGAGCTGGTGGCGCGCATCCACGCGGTGCTGCGGCGCAGCGGCGCCGCACCGGCCGCACCGCCGTCGGACACGGTGCTGCAGTTCGCCGGCTGGAGCTTCGACCGGCTGCGCCGCCAGCTCACCTCGCCGCAGCAGGTGGTGGTGGCGCTGTCGTCGGCCGAGTTCCGGCTGCTGTCGGCCTTCGTCGACCACCCGAACCGCGTGCTCAGCCGCGACCAGCTGCTCGACCTGACGCGCGCGCCCGGCGTCGACGTCACCGACCGCAGCGTCGACCTGACGGTGTCGCGGCTGCGCCAGAAGCTGGACGCGCCGAACCTGATCCGCACCGTGCGCGGCGAAGGCTACCTGTTCGACGCAGCCGCCAAGGGCTGAGCCGATGCAGCGGCTGCGGCACCTGTTCAGTGACACGCTGTTCAAGCGGCTGATGCTGCTGATGTGGGTGGCGCTGGTGGCCAGCCACTTCCTGAGCTTTGCGGCGGTGCGCAGCGTGGCGGGCGATCCGGGCGGGCCGCCACCGATGGGTGCGCCGGGCGGCGACGGCGTGCCGCCGCTGGCGTCGCTGCCCCCCGGCGTGCTGCCCGGCATGTCCGGCGG